>NZ_JBNAZM010000042.1:0-40457 GCF_051195215.1 Arhodomonas sp. AD133
CGAAAGTAGGTCATCGCCAGGCTCTTACTACCTAAACCCCCTGCGGTACAAAACCGCAGGGGGTTTTTTCATTCCACTAACACCTACCCATGGCCGACAGCTCCCACGCGTGCCTGCCAATCCCTGCCGGGACATCCAGCCGCGTGCACATGAGCCAATGCCGACGTTCCAGTGAGACGCTTGTCTTCGCTTGTGCAAGGTCGTCGTGAGTCAGCCTCTCATCTCCCGTATCGTGGCGTAACCGGTTAACATGCACGCTTACCGTGCGCATTGTGCACGGGTAGCCCCAATCAGATTCATTCTCGAGAGCACGCTATGGCCGCTGACGATAACGCTGTTGCCGACGACTTGCTGCAGTTCATCGACGCCGCGCCGTCGCCGTGGCACGCGGCGGCGATCATGGCGACGCAACTGGAGTCGCTCGGGTTCCAGGAGTTGAGCGAGGCGGACGCATGGAATGTCGAGCCGGGAGGCTCTTATTTCGTCCGCCGTGGTGGCGCATCACTGAT
This sequence comes from Arhodomonas sp. AD133, assembly GCF_051195215.1. NCBI lineage: Bacteria > Pseudomonadati > Pseudomonadota > Gammaproteobacteria > Chromatiales > Ectothiorhodospiraceae > Arhodomonas > Arhodomonas sp. AD133. The sequence continues at coordinate 510 of NZ_JBNAZM010000042.1, forward strand.
TGCGTTTCGTATTGGCACGGACCCGGCGGCGTCGGGCCTTCGAGTCATCGGTGCGCACACGGACTCTCCGGGATTCCGGATTCGTCCAGTGCCGGTCGGTGGTGACGATGGGCTGGCGAAGGCAAGCGTCGAGATCTACGGGGGGCCAATCGTCGCGACGTTTGCAGACCGGGATCTCACCGTGGCGGGCGTGGTATGGCGGCATGACGATGCAGGGACGGTGGTCCCTCACCTCTATTCGGAGGACCAGCCGCTGCTTCGTCTTCCCAATCTCGCCATTCACCTCAATCGTGGTGTGAATGAGGACGGACTCAAGTTCCAGCTACAGGATCAGCTCAATCTCGTACTGGGGGACGTGTCGGCGTCCACCGGGATGAACCGGGGCCTGCCCGAGTTTCTCGCCGAGCGCCTTGGTGTCGATCACGAGTCCATCGCGGGCTGGGAGCTTGCCGTGGCGGACACCCAGCCAGGGGCAAGGTTCGGCTGGGACGGTGAGTACATCGCCAACAGCCAGTTGGATAACCTTGCGAGTTGCCATGCCGGCTTGTACGCGCTGGTTTCTCAGGCGCCGCGTGAAGGTATCAGTGTGCTCGCGTGCTTCGATCACGAGGAAGTCGGCAGTGAAAGCCATCGCGGTGCGGGCGGGTCATTTCTCTCGGATACGCTGGAGCGCGTCCTGGCAGCCACGGATGCGCACGCGAACCGCCACCGAATGTTCGCCCGAAGCTGGCTGATCAGTGCGGACATGGCGCACGCGTGGAACCCGAATTTTCCCCAAGCCTATGATTTCGCCCATGCACCGCGCGTCAACGGCGGCCCCGTGGTCAAGGTGAATGCCAAGCAGCGTTATGCGACCGACGCCGAGGGCGAAGCGTACTTCCGGGCGGCTTGTGCCCGCGCCGGGGTGCCGGTGCAGCGATACGTGCACCGAAATGACCTGCCGTGCGGCAGCACCATTGGCCCGATCAGCGCCAGTCGACTGGGTATACGCACGGTTGATGTCGGCAGCGCGATGTGGGCCATGCACAGCGTACGCGAATCCGGCGGCGCCCGGGATCCCGGCTATCTGGTTCGGGCGTTCCAGGCATGCTTCGCGGAGATCTAGCCACGTGTCGAACGCTCACGATCGCGACGAATCCACGGCCGCGCAGCGTGTACAGGCGGCACTGGCCGATGGGGACGTGCATTCCGGTGAAGCGCTTGCGCGGGCGAGTGGTGTCTCGCGTGCTGCGGTATGGAAGGCGGTCGAACGGTTGCGAGAGCTCGGCCACGAAATTGACGCCGTGCCGGGGCGTGGGTATCGGGCGACGATGCCTCATGCGCCACTGTCCGCAAGGGCGATCCGGGACTATGCCTGCGTCTCGCCTGCGATCGAGCTCAGCGTCCACCAGGAGCTGGATTCCACCAATGCCCAGTTGCGCCGCGACCCACCGGCCGGTGGCACGGCGGGCGTTTGCTTTGCAGAACGCCAGACGGCCGGACGTGGACGTCTGGGTCGGGATTGGGCGTCGCCCCCGGGCGGCTTGTACTTCTCTGTTTCCTGGCCGTATCGACACCTGGAACGGGGACCGGCCGGGCTGAGCCTGGCGGTCGGAATCTGCCTTGCTGAGCGTCTCCATGCGCTGGGGGTTCGCGGGGTAGGAGTGAAGTGGCCGAATGACCTGTGGCACGAGGATGCGAAACTCGCCGGTATCCTGGTGGAGCTCGAAGGTGATCCTACTGGTGCATGCCGGGTCATCGTCGGCGTCGGCATCAACTGGCGCATGGGGGATGAGTGGCGCGAACGCCTCGGACGGCCGGTCGTTGGCGTGACGGAACTTCGTGCGGGTCTCGACCGCAACCAGGTGGCGGGTGCCGCTGCAGCGGCGGTACTGCAGGCGTGCGATTCTGTGCCTCATGGTATCGAAACACTCCTGCGTGATCGCTGGCCCTATCATGACGTCCTGTCCGGGCGGAGTGTTCGCGTCGAGCTGCCGGGACGGACAGTGACCGGCATCGCCCGCGGGGTGGACGCGGACGGGGCGCTGTGTGTGGCTACGGCGGAAGGGATGCAACGGTTGTTGAGTGGCGATGTAAGTGTCAGGCCGTCAGCATGAAGCTGCTATTCGATCTGGGTAACACCCGCTGCAAGTGGGCGACGGCCGCCGGCGGGCACTTGGGACGCTCCGGGGCCTTCACACGCGGCGACGATATCGCACAGCGTTTTCGTACCCTCATCACACGACTCGAGCCACCCGAGGCCGTCTACGGTATATCCGTGGCGGCGCCCGAGATCTGGGCGGCCCTCGTCCATCTCTGCCGAGAGCACTGGGGCATAGAGGCACACGAGCTGGTTACGCCGTCGGAAGGTGGTGGCGTGAAGGTCGCATACACCCATCCCCGCGGCTTGGGTACGGATCGCTGGGCGGCGATGGTAGGTGCTGCCGCACGGCATATGCTGCCGGCCTGCGTCATCGACTGCGGAACCGCACTCACCGTCGACGTCGTCGGGGGTTCAGGACATCATCGCGGGGGCTTGATTCTTCCAGGGCTGTCCACCATGCGCCGTTCGCTAAGTACCGGCACCCATGCGCTCCCCTCGGTGAACGACGGTCCGGTGCCCCTGCTCGCGAACAATACGTCGGATGCCATTAGAGCCGGCACGCTACGTGGCCTCGCCGCAACGGTCGACGGCCTCTACGACCAGCTTTCCAGGGAGCTCGGGGAGCCACTGAGCCCGGTGATAACGGGCGGCGACGCAGGGACGCTGCTGGAGTACTTGCGTACGCCGTTCCACATAGCGCCGGACCTCATCCTGGAGGGCATCGCGCACTATGTGGAGGGGGCGCATTGCGGATCATCGTAGCCCTGCTACTCGGGCTGAACGTCGCAGTACTGCTGTGGGGGCTTTGGCATACTGAAGGGGCGAGCGAGATAACGCTGGCTAAGTCCGAGCCCGCGGCGCCGCCCAACACGTCCTGCCGTGACGACAGCCAGGGGCAGGGGCCGACACGCGTTCTGATCGGCCCCTATCGTACCCTGCGGGAAGCGCGTGCCGTATTGCCGGATATCCGTAGCGTCACCGGCCGCAACGCGGTGCTTGCGTCCGGTGATTCGCCCAATATCCTGGTCATCCGTACAGCAGATGCCGAGACGGCCGATGCCTTGATCGATAAGCTGCGAGACGCCGGCTACGATGCGAACCCGCCGAACGCCGACGGCACCCGGGATTGCCTGAACGGCTCTAGATAACTATCATCTTCCTCACACAAGCTGGCGTAGCTCAGTTGGTAGAGCAGCTGATTTGTAATCAGCCGGTCGCGGGTTCGACTCCTGTCGCCAGCTCCAGACAATTCAAGTGCTTGGCTGATGTCCGCTTGTTCAAGCGGGCATTCTGTATGGCCAAGTGCCTATATCGTGTCACCCCGGCGCCGATAATGTCTTGGACGGGCACCCAGGTGGGGGAACCGTGCGGTGAGCGCTGATCTGCGCCTGACGTCACCGGGGCACGCCATCCAGTGGGACGTTGTAGGCGACCAAGGCATCTCACCGCTCGTTCTCGCCGAAAACCAGTCGGTCAGAGACGCAAGCCGTGATCCCGCCCCTGCCGCACGCTGCATTTACGCGTCTATACGCCGGCGTGACATCGCGTGAAACAGGACCTTGGCGGCGAATTTGGGCAATGCGGCTTGCCGGTGCGCCCGTTGCGGCTGTGTCACCAGCCGATAGAACCACTCCAGGTTGAGCCGTTGGAACGACTGCGGTGCGCGCCGAGGATTGCCGCATATGGCGTTGAAGGTACCGCCCACGCCCTGGCAGACCCTGACGCGGAGGCGGTCACGGTATCGGTTTATCCATTGTTCCTGCCTCGGGCTGCCGAGCGCCACGAAAAGAACATCCGTTCGCAGGGCGTTGATGCGGCCTATGAGTGCGTCCATCTGCGTATCCGGTAGATAGCCGTCCTGTGTGCCGACGATCTGGAGTCCGGGGTAGCGTGCTCTGAGGATTATTGCCGTTCTCGTCACGACGTCCGGCTTGGCCCCATACAGGAAAACGCGGCTGCTTGTTTCGACTGCCAGTTTGCAGATTTCAGGCATTAGCTCTGCACCCGGAACGCGACGCATGGTCGCCAGTCCAAGTATTTGCGCAGCCATGACCACTCCGATGCCGTCCGGTACCAGCAGGTCAGCGTCGCGAAGAATCGATAGCAGATTCGGCTGCTTTTGCGCCACGATCACCTTCTCCGGGTTGACGGAGAGGATGACATTGGATCGGCCACTATCCCGCGACAGCATGACGCGCACTGCGCCAGTCGCCGCTGTCATATCCAGGGAATCGACGGGAACGCCGAGAACTTCGATTCGCCTGATTGCTGGATCTGTTGCCTGAACCATGAAATTGCCCTCCCGGTCCAGCGATCGATCCCGTCATCGCCAGTCAGGCGGATCCGGGTGATCAGCTCGTGTGGCAACGTTCCGCGGTGGGTGACTTTCACCGTCGTAATCGGTTCCAGTTGTCCATAGGAGGGCGAACGCCAGCCGAGGATCGGGCTTCGTTCCCCGCGGTGAACCGATAGCGACCCGCCCGTGCAGGAGACTTCGAGGCCGCTGGCGGCGGGTTCGAGGATGAGCGTCCGTTCGTCGCGCCATTCGCCGAGGGGGACGCCCAAGTGCCAATGGAGCTCGATGAGATGTTCGTCCGTGCCGAACAGGCCGTCCCAGATCGTTATCCCTCGATCCGTCGACCACGCGACACCGCGCGCGTGGAGAACCCCAAGACGTGCGTAGCCATCGTGCACCGCAAGTAATCGGCCTTCGCCACGGTCGATTGCGGAGGCGATGAGCCGGCAGCGAAATGGCGTCGACCACTGGAAACACCCTTGCTGAACGGCCTGGTCGATTCCGTCGACGGTGACTGTGTTGTGAGCGCGTGTCCCTCGGAAGTACGCTCGCCACTGCGGGTCTCCGGTGTATGTGTATGTACCGGCGTCGAGTAACACGTCGTCGTCTCCGACGGTAAGCACAATCGCGAGGGCATCAGCGTGCCCGTGCCCGAACGCGGGGGGCATTCCCAGCGGTCCGTGGTCGAAGACGAGCTTCGCGGGAGGCGCCGAGGGCAGGCGTGCGACTGTGTAGCCCGTATTGCCGAACGTGCGTGTCTGCGGCGGGTCGGCGGAAACCTCCCCAGGCAGCCGCAGACTTTTGCACAGCGCCGCACCATCGTCGCTGTCTCCAATGCGGGGTAGTCGCATGCCCGACGTAATCATCGACGCCAGGAAGCGGTTGCTTCGCTCGAGCGCCTCACGTAGTTCCACCGGTACTTCGATACCGTGGTGAGTGAGCAGCGTGGACACGAGGGAAAGCAGCTGCGTGTTCTGGACGTGATAGTCGATCGCCTGCTCGATACCGCCGCCGTCTGGCAGAATCTGCCTCTGCGCTTCGGCGCGCAGAAGGCGTAGGCCAGTCGCGCGCCAATCGCACGCATGGCGTAGCTCCGGAAACAGCATGCCCGCGTAAACCAGCGCCGAACCCTCCGCGATGGTGTGGTTGCCACTGGAGGAATGCAGTGAGATGCGCCGTTCGATCAATGGTGCGTGGCTGTACACTATCGCCAGGAGATCTTGCCAGGGGGATGCGTCGAGCAACCCGCCACGTACCAGATCGAGCGCGTGACAGGCAGCGATGAGCCGCAGACCGCATTCCATCGCGGAGATGTAATGCGGCCCTACCAACGGCGGATTGTCCTCCACCCAGGAATGCAGCTGTGCCGTAATCATCGCGACTGCTTTACGCTGCCGCCCAGCGGAACCGCGTCGGGCAATGAGCGCCAGTTCGACCAGATGCTGCAGCCGGGCCGGCTCCCAGAGCGCGCGGACGTCGCCGTAGGGGTTGCCTTCACGATAGGGAATGGCGGCAAAGAAACGCTTCGGCCAGAGGCGACCGGTATCCGGTGCCTGGTGCCAGATCCCGGCAACGGGTTCCCACTGCCACGAGCCTTGTGCCGTGTTGACGGATCCCGCCATTAACCCGTTTGCCGCGTGCTCCAGCCGTTCCGGGTCATAGGGAAAATCGGGGAGTTGTGCGCTGTGCGATGTGCAGAATCGGGAGCTGGTTATGGTATTCGCATCGTCAGGCACGACGCTCATGCCCAGGCAGTGCTGGATGCGCATTGACAGAATCGTGCCCTGCTGGCTTGCGCGGTGGAAAACCTCACGGCCGGACATGAGTCGAAGCCGCCTGATGTACCACGCGATTTGCGTTGAACCGCGCGCACTCGGACGTCCGTCCTGCGCAACACGGGCTGACAACGAATGGTGGTTGTCGTCGCGTGCCCTTTTCACACAAGCGCCCTCAAGGTGAAGATGATCGTTGCTATGAACGTTGCGAACGGGAGCCAGTCTTTTCGCTCACGCCGTTCGACGAGTATTATTTCGCACCCGTAAAGGATGATCGGTAAGTAGATAACGAAAAATATGTTGGCGAATCCCGAAATGTTGTGGAACGCGGAGAATGTCAGGAAAACGAGAAGCGCAACGAGGGAGTCAATTCCCGTGCTGTAAAATTCCCGCTGGCGGCGTTTGGGCGAGAAACGGATTGCGCTTGCCGTGGCGGCGATTATTCCGGAAAAGGCAACAGCCTCGGTCAGGTGTGACGTCGCGCTCAAGAAAGGCCGGTTCTCCGTGTACAGATAAACGATGGCTGCTGCGGCGATGAATATCGGTATCCGTGCCATCGAAATGTTCTTCGCGTCTGGTGTCAGGAAATGAATTGCCATCGCGACCAGAAGTGCGCCGCCGAGTATGGAAAAATCGTCGGGGATGTCACTTGCGAGGCTCGCACAGATAACGAGAACCAATGGAATGACTGTCTCTAGCAGGATGCGGGGAGCCCAGACCAGGATGGGGCTTACGTCTTTCCCGTGTTGAGACCTCATCGTGAGCCGGGCTATTGCGCGATGATTCTCCCGCTGTGATCCCTCGGCAAGTATCAGGAACCCATAGAGAACGGCTATGTGAAGTACATAGACGAGCAGGATTTTCCAGTCGGTCGAGGTCATCGTCACGATGGCGAAAAAGACAAACGACGTTTGCGCTACGTAGATGATCACCACCGCCTGGTTGTGCGAGAAGCCCAGATCCAGCAGGCGGTGATGAATATGGTTGCGGTCCGGTCGGAAACAGCTTACACCGCGCATTAACCGGCGTACGGCAGCTACGGCCAGGTCGAATAGCGGCAGGCCCATGACCAGCAGCATCGTCCACGGGGACAGGCTGCCAGCTTCGGGCCGAACCAGTGCGAGTCCCAGAACGGCGACCGCGAACCCAAGAAACTGACTGCCCGCATCCCCCATGAATATCGTGGCCGGATGCGTGTTGTATCGAAGGAACCCGAGTAAACCACCGGCGGCTGCCGCGGCGATGAACAGGAGATTCGTATTACCGGTCGCGTAGGCGAGATAGGAGACACCGGCGAGGCTCAATAATGACTCGCCTCCGGCGAGGCCATCCAGGCCGTCAGACGTGTTGGTTGCGTTAATGCCGGCAACGAGTCCGACGCCGGTAATCGCGATTGCCACTGGATAGGCAATCGTGTGCTCGCCGAAAAGGGGGATTGATTGCACCGCCAGGCCGGCAAACCAGACAACGGGTAGAGATGCCGCGAATTGTACGGCGAGTTTCGTTGTGGCCCGCAAATCCCAGCGGTCGTCTGCCGCTCCCCCTATGAGCAGGATGAGCGATCCCCAGACAAATGCCAACGTCAACGCATTGATCGGCACCCACAACAATATTGCGACGACGGCGCCGCAGACGATGCCCCACCCCCCCACTCTGGGTATTGGCTGCGTGTGCACCTTTCGCGAGTTGGGATAGTCGAGCATCCCCAGTGTCGGTGCCAGACGCACCATCAGGCCCAGCGTCAGAAGGCTTACGACAAGAGCTGTCACAGTCGCGACCAGGGACTCCATGTTTCAGCCTCGATTCTTTGACCGCTTCCCAATGTCCCATCGGCCCGCGGCAGTACCCTGAACGCCCGGCTATGAGTGGCGACGACTCAGTCCCTTGGAGTTCGAGCCAAGTCCCTTTCGCGTGCTGTGCTGAAATCTGCGCAGGAGCCCTGGATGCCGTGATGCGCCGCAATGGACGCCGCCGCAACCTTGCATGCCGCCCGGCGGGAAGGTGGGCATGATCGGTGCGCAGGCGCGCTAGCTCACGGCGAAGGGCTTTGTGCCCGCGAATCCGTGCCAAGTATAGACACGGACCCTGGAAGGTGTGTGGTGAATAGGCAACCGTTCATCATATATCAAAGAATCTGGAGCATGGCGCAAGGGCCACGAATTTTGCGCAAATTGTGATTTAATTAACACATAAAGACAAAAATTGATCACAACTTTGGTGCGGTCTATATTCATTAAGCAGGTTGTCTGCAACGGCGTGTGAGCCGGCTCCGCGAGACTCTGCTCGGGCCATGACTATACTGCCGAGCGGGGGCAGCGGGACCGTCAGTGCGTCCTTGCCAGGCAATGGTGTCCGGAGTGGGGCGCATAGCCAGCGAGGTGAGGGTGGTGCACTTGCGGAACATGCTCGTCATCGCGTTGTTTTTGTGCTTGGGGGCTACAGCGACGCCCGCGGCTTTGGCCGAGACCGGCCCCGGGCAAACGTTGCCGGGGCCAGCCGCCCTCGCCGATGGAACGCTGGCGCGCTCGTGTGTGGGTGGATACGGGGTCGGCCCGAACGCAACGGTCCGCTTTGCCGTGGACGGCGCTTCGCCGCTGCGTGCATCAGAACTTCATTTCAAGCCTGGTCCCGATAACGCTGTGGCCCTTGCCCTCGCGGACCAAGGGTGCGGCACCTCAACCGGGATGCCGTGTGTGGTCCGCGTTGTAGCGACTCAGGTTGCGGACAATTCCGTCAATCGTGGCGGCAGCGCGCAGGGGCAGCCGCTTCTCATGCATCGTCGCGAAGTCGACGGGGGCTTCGTGCTGCCCGGTTCCGTGATTGTCCTCATAGTTGGTGTTCTGGGGGTCGTTCTGGTGTCTCGCCGGCCTATGCCGGCCTCACGGGGGAATACCAAGGGCTGAGACAAGTCCGAGTCGATCGCCGGGTGTGGATAGGCAAGGAGGTTGGATATGTGGCGCGGTGCGTTCATGGCCATTGTTTTTGGCGCGGTTGCCGTTTCGGGATGTAACACGATGGGGGAACAGCTACGGGCCGGCGGTGCTGCACCGGCTGCGGAATCGGCGCCAGTGGACCGGCAATACCGTATCGGACCGGAGGATGTTCTCGAGATCTCCGTGTGGAAGGAGGAGGGGCTGCAGAAGGAAGTTCTGGTACGCCCGGACGGCGGTATTTCATTTCCGCTGGCCGGCGATGTCGATGTGGCGGGCAAGACGATCCATGAGGTGCAGACAGAGATAACCGAGAGGATCAGCGAGTACATTCCCGACGCGGTAGTGACGGTTTCCGTACAGGAGCTCTCCGGCTATCGCGTGTTCGTGCTCGGTAAGGTCAACAAGCCAGGCCAGTATATCGTCGGGCGCTACCTTGACGTGATTCAGGCATTGACCCTTGCCGGCGGGTTGACGCCTTTTGCCGCTGAAGACGACATCATGGTGCTCCGCCGCATGGGCGATGAAGAGAAAGTGTTCCGCTTCAATTACTCGGATATCAAGCAGGGCCGGGACCTGGAGCAGAACATACCGCTACACAGCGGGGATGTGGTGGTCGTTCCGTGACCAGCGACTTTTCGGGCAACGCAGTGATGACAGTAAGGACGCGTCAGTTAGGCGAAGGGGGATCGATGCGTTGTAAAGCGCCGGCGAATGGCCCGGATAGAGCGGCAGGGTATGCCCTGATCGATGTGTGGGCACCTAGGGGGGATCAATTCGACCGTGGGAGGCATCGTTTAAGCCTGACGGTCGCCGTCATGTTGATTTCGGTCTCCCAGCTTGCGCCTGCGGCCAGCTGGGAGACGCAGACGTCAGTCTCGGTGGGCGCAGGTGTCGACGACAATGTGGCGCTGTCCGAGGACTCCCCGGGCACTACCTACTCCGGACGCACCACGGCGGCACTGGCATTGCGTCGAGTCACTGAGATATGGGACGTGCGGGCTGCCGGGCGAGTCGGCTATACGACTTACTTCGGCTCCACGGAAGGTGTCGAGGACTCCGATTTCCAGCATCTCACACTGGATGCCGCCTACGAGAGCGAGCGTGCCCGCTGGGGGTTCGAGGGCGGGCTGCGTCGGGACAAAACCCTCATCGAGATCGGTGATCCGGATGCTGACGTTGATCCGGGGGCGGATATTGACCAGGGACTGGTGGAGGAATCGGTGCGCCGGACCCGACTGATTCTCCGGCCGTCGTTCGAGTATGAGCTCACGGAACGTCTGCGCGGTGCGCTTCGCTATGAGGGCGTCAGCCTGAACTACGACGATCGTGAAAGCATCGACGTCGAGGACTCCCTGACCCACGAAGTCATCGCTGGTACGACCTACCGGCTTAGCCGGCGGGCCACCGTCGGTGCGGACGTCGAGGCGCTGTACTTCCGCGGTGAGGACGAAGACGACGACGTGGACAGCTACGGCCTGGTGGCCACGCTGGACTACCGCGTCAGCGAGCGAACCCGAGTGGCCATCGCCGGCGGCGCACGCCACGCCGAGCCACGTGCGGCCAATGGGGCGGCAGATGACGATACCGGCGCTCTGGCCCGTCTGGAAGGGCGAACCCGGGGCGAAAACTGGACAGCCTTCGTGGCACTCGAGCGCAGACTGAGACCGGGTGGCGAAGGGTTGCTCAGAGAGACGGACCAGCTCCGGCTGCGTGCGTCGCGGGATCTGTCTCCGAGAGTTGCCGTGAGCTTCAGCGGCCGCGCGTTCGAGGCGCGCTCAGCCACCGGTGACACTGACGGGCAAGACAATCGGTCTTACGTGAACCTTTCACCGGAAATCACGTACCGCCTGACACCCGCCTGGTACCTGACCGGTGCGTACCGCCATCAGTGGGTGGACCGCGATCCAGGCACGGCGACGAGCAACGCGGCATTCGTCGAGATCGAGTATCGCCCACCGTCGGAAGTGCCTTAGGTGCCTTGATGACAAGACTGGCACGCGTATCTCGCGTCTGAACCCGAATGCGGTCGATGCGTAGGAGTGAGGGTTATGAACGCCGCTGCGACACCCGCCGACTATATCGCCATGTTTCGCAGGCGGAGGAGGTTTTTCCTCATTCCGTTCGTGCTCCTGTTCGGGGCGAGCATCGCTCTGGCGACCATGTTGCCTTCGGTGTACGAGTCCACGGCAACGATCCGCATCGACAAACAGCATCTCCCCAAGGACCTGATCGAGACGACAGTGGTGACCGGGTACATCGATGAGTACCTGGAAGTTCTCAGTCAAAAGGTGCTGTCGAATAACAACCTCTGGGAAATCGCCGAATCGCACGATCTCTACCCCGAGCTCCGCGATGAATCGCGCAAGTACGTAGTCGGCGCACACATGCGGCGGAACATCCGCCGGGAGACGTTATACGTCAAGGTGGGGCCCGAGCAGCGCCGGTACGAGGACAGCGTCGCGGTGGCTTTCACCGTTACCTACGCGGCACGTGACCCCGAGACCGCGCATCAGGTCGCCAATGCCCTTGCCGATCTTTACCTGATTCAGAGTCATCGGGTCAGAACGGAGCAGGCTTCTCAGTTGGCCAAATTCCTGCAAGAGGAATCGAAACGCCTTTCCGAACACTTGAATGACCTGGAGCAGAGTCTTGCGCGCTTCAAGGAGGAACACGTCGCGAAGCTTCCGGACTTCATGAGTCTGAATATGAACATGATGGAGGGCACCCAGGATCAGCTGGACCGGCTCAACGAAACCATCGCCGGACTCAGGCAGGAGAAGATCCAGCTACAGGGGCAGCTCGCCCAGATTCAGCCGGAGCAAGGCATTCTGAACGCCGATCGCCGCGGGCTGACCCCGGCGCAACAGGTCGAACGTCTGCGGCTGGACTATATGGACATGGCCACGAAGTATACGCCGAGCCATCCCGACCTCAGACGGTTGCGCAATGAGCTTGCCGCCTTCGACGGCCAGGCTCCGAGAGCCGGGCGGATCCTGCGGCTTGTCACGGCCATCGAGGAAACGCGGGCCAGACTCATCGACGCCCGGGAAACCCACGCGGCGGATCACCCGGAGGTGCGTGAGCTCGAACAGGCAGTTGCCGAGCAGAAATCCGAGCTGTCGTCCCTTGGCAGCGGGAGTCTCGGTTCGGCCGCCAACGCCCAGAATCCCGCCTACATTGCTGCCAGGTCCCGGCTGGAAAGCGTCGAGGCGAAGCTCGAGGCGGAGCGGGAAAAGCGGGCGCTACTCACGCGTCGCCTGGATGAATTCGAATCCCGGGTCATGGGCAGTCCCGCGGTGGAAGAGAAATACCGCCGCCTCATGCGCGATTACGAGAGCGTGCTCAGGGAATACCGGGAGACGCGCGACAAGCAGCTCAAGGCCGAAGTCGCGGAGAAAGTGGAGCGCAACCAGATCGGCGACCGCTTCTCGCTTTACAGTCCGGCCTCTCGCCCGGACGAGCCGGCACAACCCAAGCGCGCCGGTATCGCATTGCTTGGGCTCATCTTCGCGTCGGGGGCGGGAACGAGCCTGGCCGCGCTCGCGGAATACTTCGACAGAACGGTCCGTGGTGTACGGGGGGTTCTGAACATATTCGGCGCTCCGCCCATCGCTACCGTGCCTTCCATTCTGACCAGAAACGAAAAGCGACGTCGCATGGGCCGGCTGGTCTTGCTGTGGATCGTGACACTCGGTGTGATCGCCGTCGGCATCGTGCTGGTGGTGAATATCGTGATGTCGGAGCCATCGAGTGGCGTCGGCATCTTCAATCAGGGCTAACAGCTCGGGCGGTTCCGTGGCTCGAACATGCCAGAGGCGGGGGTGGTGCGATGGTGGACAGCATTTCCAAGGCGATGGAGCTCGCCAGAAACCGTAACCGTGGGCACCATAACGCGCACGGCGTCCGGTGGCCCGAGTCCGTGGTGCCGCAGCACCAGTCGGCTTTTGCGCAGGCGCAACCGGAATACGATGAGGTGGAGCCGGAGTTCCCCGAACTGGAACCGGCTTTCCCGGATGCCAGATCCGTTGAAGTCACGGCGCAAACGCTGGAGCGCAACCGCCTGATCGGGGGACTGACGGACCAGCGGGTAATTGACTGCTATTCGCTGCTGCGCGCACGCCTTCTGCATCGGGTTCGCCAGCGTGATCTGAAGACCATCGGTGTCACCAGCCCGTCCGCTCGCGACGGCAAGACCCTTACCGCGACCAACCTGGCGATCAGTGTCGCCCTGGGCGGAACCCACTCGGTGCTGCTGGTCGACGCCGATATACGCCGCCCTTCTGTCGCGAGCCTTTTCGGCCTAAAGGTGAGCGCCGGGCTCTCCAGCTACCTCTCCGGCGACGTCCAGTTGAACGAGGTACTGCTCAAGCCCCCCATCGACAACCTCGTGATCCTGCCTGGCAATATCGATCCGTCCCTCCGTCCGGAGGCGTTGTCCTCCGATCGAATGCTGGAGTTGATTGCCGAGCTCAGGGCTCGGGCCCACGGCTGCCTGGTCATATTCGACCTCTGCCCGGCGCTGGTCGGTGGCGATGTCGTCACATTCGCGCCCAACCTTGATGGAACGTTGCTGGTCGTGGCGGAGCATCGTACCAATGAGACGGCGCTCGAAAGGACGCTGCCCTTGCTGGAGGGCGCGAACGTCATCGGCACGGTGCTGAATTTCGCCGAGGATGTCATGAGTTCAGATGACTACTATTCCGGCCGATAACGCCATGACGTCATCGCTCGTGACGGTGGCTATGCCGTAGGCATGAAAGCATGATCAAGCAAATCATCTTGGTCTGTTTCCTGGTCACACTCATGGCCGATGACATGCTCGATATGGGGCTGGGCATCGCGACAGGGCTGAGCGCCAAGAATGCCTATCTGTATCTCATTATCCTGTTGATCCTTTTCGAGAAAGCCATTGTTAAAGAACGTGGTTTGCTTCAACTTCCTGTTGTTCACGCTATTTTCGTGCTCCTGATAGGGGATGCCTCGCTATCGATACTGAGTGTTCACCTGTTGGCGGATTATGGCGGTTATGACCTCTTTGGGAAAATAGTTTCGTTGAAGGGAGTGCTGGTCGATCCGTATTTTGTTTTTCTTGTTTTCTTTTACGGTGTTTTTAGCGGCAGGGACGCTGTCAGGGTGGCGAGGTGGCTTGTCGGGTTTATCGTCGTGATCAATTTTGTCACGCTTCTGGATGTCTACGATATGCCGGATCTCGGGCTCATCGAGTTCCGTAAAGGTCGTTTGAGTGGGCCGCTCGGGCAGCCCAACGAATACGGCGCTTTTCTGGTGTTCTTCATTCCGCTCATGTTCTCCATGGCCCTGTCCTCCAGGCATATGAGCGGGCGCGTGTTTTTCGCGTTGGGCACGATCGTATCATTTGGGTTTCTTATACAGACCGTGTCGCGAAGTTCCTACACTGCCCTGATGACCGGAACGTTATTTGCAATTTGGTGGCTTAGGGATGGTATCGACGTCAAGCGGGTCATGCGTTGGGGGGGGGCACTCATTTTGGTGGGGGTGGCAGTCGCTGCCCTATTCGCTCAGCAGGTCGTTCTGCAGTTCGAAGAGCGAATATTGTGGAGTACGATACATGGCGATGCCGACCAGATAACGTCGGGACGAACCTGGCTGTGGGCTACAGCGTTGGACTTCCAGATGGCAAAGCCTTGGACATTGTTGTTCGGTGTAGGGTGGGACAGCTTTACGGACTTTCATGATTTCTCTGCGCATAATGCCTATATCAATTATCTGTTCAGTCTCGGGGCGGTTGGGTTGTCCCTGTTCGTCGCGCTTATCGTCACTATGCTGAGGTACGGAAAGAAAGGGTTTTTTGCGGCTCGATCGTTAGAAGAGCGGGTCATGCTAGCCGGTTTCGTGGCGGCGTGGTTCGGTATGGCTGTAGTGATGATGGGCGGGACTTTCAACAAGCCGTGGCTGTTCATTTGGGCTTATTCCGGACTGTGCATGCGTATCGTGTATGAGGCGGCGCGCGAGCGAATGGGAGAACAGAACGCCGGATGTATTGACTCTGTACCGGGGATGAGTCGGCCATGATACGAGCTATCGCGGCATATACTTCGCTTATCGATCCGCTGATCGACGTGGAGTCCGCCGAATCGGCGCGTACCCGCGCACATCTATTCCTGGTCGTGGCCATTGTCGTCGTTGCCTGCTGGTTGCGCCTGCGGGGTCTGGGGGCCGTCGGTTTCCACGGCGATGAGGAAACCATGGCACTGGCTGTGCGCGGGATCCAGGAGCACGGAATTCCACTGTTGCCGAGCGGTAACCTCTATCCACGGGCGCTCACGCAGCTTTACCTCATGGCGGGAGCCGTGGGCATATTTGGCGAATCCGAGTGGGCGATGCGGTTGCCGTCCGCCTTGGTGGGCGTAGTGAGCACGCTGCTGGCATTCTCCCTGGGGAGGCGATTTCTGACACCGACCTACAATGTTGCTTTCGTCGCCGTCATAGCGTTCACGCCCGCATTGATCGAGGTTTCACAAACGGCGAGGATGTACATCTTCTATATCGCGGCGGCCATGGCGTTCGCACTGGCGGTTTTTCGCTGGGAGTCGACGGGCTCCTGGAGAGCGGCGCTGGGGGCGTTGGCCATTATGGTGATCGCTCTGGAGTTTCACCCGCTGGCCATCTTCGCCGTTCCTGTCGCAGCCTATCCCCTGGTGACGCGCCCCGGTCCTCGGCGCCTGATTCAGGCACTGGTGGTCTGTTGCGGTTCGGTGTTGGCGTTTTATCTCGTGCGCACCTGGCACGCGATGAATTATGACTTCGGCCGGCTGGACGACCGCCAACTGGCGGAAACGGGAGGTCTCACGCCAGAGACGTTGTCCCTGGGCTGGCCTTCTGTCGCGATCAGCATCGGTATTGCGGCGTTCGGGATTTACTGGATCGTTTCGAGGGTACGAAACGGTTCTGAACGGCCGCACACGAAGCCGCTGGTCTTCGGTGCGACGGCGCTGCTGATACTGTCGCTGCTATGTGCTGTTGCGGCTAGCTATCATCTGGTGGCGCTGACATACGCGGTGGCCGCAGCGCTCCTTTTGCGTACCGGCGGTTGGTGGCAGACGCTGGCAGGCACGGCGGTGGCTCTCGCGATGATACTCGCGGCGCAAGGGACAGCACTGATGGCCGGTGGCGACGGCCAGTCGCTGAAGGAAGTCGTCAAGTATCTCATCATCCTTCCTTCACCGGTCCCCTATTTCCGTTTTGCTTATTATTTCCCTGCGGCGGTTCTCGCATACGCCGTCGTGCTGCTGTTTCTGGTAGTCCGGTTCATTCGTGGCGCCTACCTGCCGGCGCACGTTCTGTTCTTCGTGCTCGCCGTTTGGGTACCGCTGGTCGGTATCGGGTTTTTCGAATGGAACGTGCCGCCGCGTTATACCATCGGATTCGTACCGTTCTTCGCGCTCTGCTTCCTCGCGGCGGCGCAGTCCTTTCAAGCGATCGTGGTGACACGGGGTACGATGGGGAAAGGCGCGCATTCATGGCGGGTCGTCAGTGCTGTGGTGGCCGTCGCTTTGCTTGTGCACCCGGCCCAGCTTCCCGAAGCCATGTCCCGAACCTATGCCCATCATCCAGATCACAAGGGCGCCGCGGCGTTCATGCAGCAACTCGCCATTGGTCCGGCGGATATCGTCATCGCCGAGGACGTCCTCCAGCAAACGTACTACCTCGGCCGGGTGGACTACTGGCTAAGACACATGCGGGACGCGAGGCCGTTCCTTCGCCGCAATGGCGAAGCGCTCGTGGACTGGTACACGGGTACACGCGTAATCGCCGACGGTGACACATTCCGTGAGATTCTCAGCCGCCCGGGGCGGGGAGCCGTGTACGTGATAGGCGAGGCGGAGGGCTACCAGGGCCGCGATTACCGCCTCGGTGAGGCGATCATCAGGCAGTTTCGGGATTTCGATAATGAGGTCATCTATACCGGTCGTGATGCGGTGACTCGTATCTGGCGGTTTCCGCCCTTTCCGAAATCCACGCGCCACGCGGAGGCCCCCCGAACAAGGGATCCGCTAGCGGGTTTGGGGCGATGAGCACGGCAACGGTGTCGTCCCTCTTGAATCGCAGCCTGATCCTTGCGTTCGGGCGTGCGAGCAATTACGCGATTCTTCTGATCAGTCCGATCATTCTGACTCGTGTATTGCCGGTTGAGCTGTTCGGGCAATACCGGGAGTTCATACTATATGGTGTGTTGCTTACCGAATTGCTCCGGTTCGCGATTGGCCAGAGTCTTACATATCTGATTCCGCGCGATCCGGGCAATGAGCGTGTTTTCGTGTCTCAAAGCGTGGTGTTCACGCTTGCTGTCTACTTCGTCGGAGTCGGGTTGATTATCGTCGCGTCCGGTGTCTCGGCGATGGTCGAGTATCCCTACATGGCCGAGCTTCTCGTGTATGTGTTTTTCCTTTTGAACCTGGATTTCGTTATTCACTACTGGTTGGCCAAGGGGCAGTCATTCCATGTTTTCGTTTACGGGTGTGTGCGGCTTGTCGTTCGTGTCGGATCGGTTGTTGTCGTCGCCGTATGGGTTGCCGATCTCCAGGCTATAGTCTGGACGCTGATATTCGTGGAAGCGGCTCGTTTCACGGCTGTCCTGGTGTACTTGTCGAAAAATCGCCTGCTGACGCTCGCCGTGTCCAGGAGAACCATGGCCGAGCAACTCAGGTTCTTCGTACCGCTGGGATTTTCTAATGGCGCTGATGCGTTGAACAAGTACGTCGGCCAGCTTTTTGTCTCTCTGGCGCTGGGTCCGTCAGTGCTCGCGTTGTATGTTATCGGGACCTATACGGCGCCTTTGTTGAATTTGTGCCGCAGCTCCGTGGGGGATGCCGTGTTCCCCAGAATGTCGGAAAAAGGTGTCAACGGATCCGGTGAGACGTTGCGGCTCTGGCAAAGAACAACCATCGTCTACACTTTTCTCCTTGCGCCGCTCATCGTGTTCATCGTGGCGAGCGCAGAGAGTATTGTCGTCGTGCTTTTCTCCGATTCCTATCGGGCTGCGGCGCCGGTTCTCCAGGTTTTTTCGCTGGCAATGCTCAAGGATTGCGTGGATTTCGGCTTGCCTCTGCGTGCGCTTGGAAGAACTCGCACCATTCTCGCCAGCCGGTGCATATCGCTGGCAATTAATATCGGCTTGATGATGGTGTTCGTTCATTACTGGGGGTTGCTGGGGCCGGCGATCGCATTGCTGGTGACCCAGTTCCTCATAGAGCTGTATCTCGGGTGGCGGTTGGTGGACGTGGCGGGGGTGGCGTTCGCGAGGCTCTGTCCGTGGGGGGAGATCGGGCGGATCGTCGCGATGGCGATGATGTCCGGGGTCGTTTTCGCCGGGGCGGCGCTGACCGAATGGCCGCGCACGGTCGAGCTGGCGGTATTCGGAATGATGTTCGGCTTGGTCTACGCCGCCAGTGTCAGGGCGATGGGTATCACGGAGATCGACAGGCTGACCGGTCGGGTCGTGGGGACATTGCGCCACCGTCTGGTGCGTCGCCACGCGTAGAGGTTGCGTGCTTTGCCACCGGGGTGGTTTGAGACGCGCGGGCGCAGGGGTCGACGATGGAACTGAATCTGCTTGATGGGCGTAGCGACAAGGGGCGAATCCAGTGTATCCGGTGCGAGTCAGAGCCCGGTCTTTCGGTTGAAGACTTTCGTTCCCGGGCCTGGGGCGAGAGCTGGCGCAAAACGCTGCCTGCCATCATCGTGCTCAGGCTCGCGACCGGTCGCGAGGGTGGAGCGGTGCTCCGGGGCCGGTTTCCGGGGGCCCGTGAGCGGGTGCGTAAGGGCGTGACCGGATCGCGCGGCCTGTTTCTCATTGCCACCGGTGTGCCGGCGGTCGACCGGCGTTCCATCGAAAACAACCCGATTGCCACACCTCGTTACCTCGTGAATTGCGAGTGCGCCGTGGGTGAACAGGCTCTGATCGTGAATCTGATGCGGCATTACTCGGAGCTCGCGTATGGCTGTTGCCCGTCCAGTGCCACCCGGGCGGGCGTAGCGACGGTCCGGGATCGTTTGCGGCTGTCGCTCAAGGGGGCGCGGCGGTTGCGGATGCAGCCCGGGACGCTGACCTCGACTGCGCTCGGGCATAGAGCGCTGGGCACCGTCGAGGCGATCGACGGTGAATCGCAGCGAATCGCGGCCAGGAACGGGGAGGCGGGAAATGGCCCCCGAGGCTAGCGTACGGGCGCCGCGTATCTGCTTCGTTGCGCCGGCAATCTACTCGACCATCTGTCCGGATTCGGGCGTTTCCAGAATCGGGGGTGCCGAGCTGCAGCAGACCATTCTGGGCAACGTTTTCGCTGCAACCGGCATGGAGATTACCTACGTAACGCTGGACCATGGTCAGCCGGACAGGGAGCGGGTCAACGGTGCGACGATCATCAAGAGCTATCGGGAAGAGGCGGGCATCCCCGGGCTGCGCTTCTTCTACCCGCGGGTGCCGAAGCTGTGGCAGGCGCTGGCGCGTGCGGACGCGGACGTTTACTACGTGCGCGGAGCGGGCTACCTGCCGGGCCTGGTAGCCCGGTTCTGCCGGCGTCACGGGAGACGGTTCGTTTTCGCTACCGCCTCCGATGCGAATGTCGACCCCCTCCTGCCGAGCCTTCCGAGAATGCGCGATCGATGGCTTTACCAGCATGGGCTGCGGCGTGCGGACGCGATCGTGGTGCAATCGAACCATCAGGCGGAAGTTCTCTCCCGCCACTTCGGGTTGCCGGCGCGTGTCATCCGCAACGTCTGGCATGCCAGGGCGTTGCCATCCCCGTGCGACCGGCGGGAGCTGATCCTATGGGTTTCCATGTTCCGTGAGCTCAAGCAGCCGGAACATTTCCTCCGCCTGGCGAAAGCCTTTCCGGACGAGCGGTTCGTCATGATCGGAGGGCCGCTGGCGGGAACGAAGCCTTATTTCGATCGTGTTCGCCGCGAGGCGGAAGGCGTGGCGAACCTCGAGTTCCTCGGCTATAGGACGTTTCAGGAAACGGAAGCCTATTTCGAGCGGGCGAAACTGCTGGTTAACACATCGCGCTATGAAGGATTTCCGAACACGTTTCTCCAGGCGTGGTCGAGGGGCGTGCCGGTCCTGTCCTACGTGGACCCGGACAATCTCATCGTGCGGTGCGGTCTCGGCGCAGTGGCAGCGACAGAGTGGGACCTCGGTCGGTGCTTCGGCGACCTGCTCGATGGTTCGGCCTGCGATGTCGGCGACATCGTTCGCTATTTCAATGACAACCATGCACCGGAGGGCATTCTGGCCTGTTACGAACGGGTGTTCGCGGATCTGAATGTGGGCGCCCGGATTGCATTGACCGAACGTCTGCTTCTTTGAGACGGGGATCCGGCGCGGCCGATCACCGAAGGAGATGCCCGATGCCTGCAACGATGAGCTCCGGATATGACCAGCCCCGTTTCCGCTTCGGTGCGAACTGGAAGAACTTCGTCGGGAAGATCTCCGAGGCACACATCCATACCGCAGAAGTGGCGCTTGCCGACATGCTGGGTCGGGAGAGCCTCCGCGGGTGCCGGTTTCTGGACGTAGGCTGCGGGAGCGGCTTGTCGAGCCTCGCTGCCCGGAGGCTCGGTGCCGAAGTCGTGTCATTCGACTACGACGACCAATCCGTGGAATGCACCCGCGACCTTCGGGGCAGATATTGCGGCGATGACCGGCAATGGTCGGTCACTCAGGGAAACGTGCTGGATACGTCATTCATGGAATCCCTGGGCACGTTCGACGTCGTTTACTCCTGGGGCGTGCTTCACCACACAGGGCGCATGTGGGAGGCGATCGACGCGACAATCGACCGGGTTCGTGTCGGGGGGCAGCTTTTCATCGCGATATATAACGACCAGGGGCCGACCTCGCGGCGTTGGGCGGCTGTGAAGCGCATCTACGTCAGCGGGCCGCTGGGCGAGGTCGCGGTCAAGGCGCTGTTTCTGCCCGCATTCGCCGGCAAGCGTGCATTGGCGGACGTGTTGCACGGACGCAGCCCCATGCGCCGGTATCGCGACTATCGAAGGAACCGCGGCATGTCCCTGTGGACCGATTGGATCGACTGGCTTGGCGGCTATCCATTCGAGGTGGCCAAGCCCGAAGCCCTTTTCCACCACGTGCGCGAAAAGGGATTTACGTTGACACGGCTTACCACCCGCGGTGGTGGCCTGGGGTGCAACGAGCTGGTTTTCGCTCGTGGCGTAACGGTGGAATCGCCTGAGCAAACGTCCGCCAGTAACGTCTGAACCACGGGTAACGGGTCCATACGGAGGCATCGCCATGTGCGGTCTGGTCGGTTTCCTGACAGGGGCCTCCCGCGTGCCGCTCGCGGAAGCGACGGTACAGCGGATGCTCGACCCGCTCGAGAATCGTGGACCCGATGACGAAGGTATCTGGCTGGATTCCGCGCTGGGGGTGGCGCTGGGGCATCGCCGGCTGTCGATTCTCGATCTCTCGCCATTGGGGGCGCAGCCGATGCACTCCGCGAGGGGGCGTTTCGTGGTTGTCTACAACGGCGAAATCTATAACCACGTCGACCTCAGGCGGGAGCTGGAGGCGCAAGGCTGGCAATTCCGTGGGCATTCGGATACGGAAGTGCTGCTGGCCGCTGTCGAAGCGTGGGGGTTTCGGGAGACCGTGCCGCGGCTTCGGGGCATGTTCGCGTTTGCGCTTCTGGACCGTGCGTCCGGGGTGCTGCATCTCGCCCGGGACCGGCTCGGCATCAAACCATTGTACTACGGCAGCGTGCGTGGCTGTTTCGTCTTCGGCTCCAACCTCTCCGCGCTGAGGGCTCTGCCGGAATTCGACCAGCCTGTGGATCGGCGCGCGCTGACTCTGTTTCTCAGACATGGCTATATCCCGGCGCCATTGTCCATCTATGAAGGGCTCAGCAAGCTTCCGCCGGGGCACACATTGAGCGTGAACGTGCACGAAACCGGCGTGACCTCCCGGCCATCCCCTTACTGGTCGCTTGCGGACGCTGTCAGGCGTGGCTACGAAGACCCATTCACCGGTACCGAAGAAGAGGCTCTCGATACCCTCGAAGAGCTGCTGGCGGAGGCGGTCAAAGTCAGGCTGATTTCGGATGTACCGCTAGGTGCATTTCTGTCGGGCGGTCTCGACTCGAGTGCGGTCGTCGCTCTTATGCAGGCGGCAAGCGACAGCCCCGTGCGCACGTTTACCATTGGCTTTCACGAGTCCGGTTTCGATGAGGCGCGACGGGCGAAATCGGTTGCCGAGCATCTGGGCACCGATCACACGCAGGCGTACCTTTCCGCCGCGGACGCGCTGGATGTCATCCCGAGCCTGGGCACGATGTTCGACGAGCCGTTCGGTGACTCGTCGCAGATCCCTACCTTTCTCGTCTCCCGCCTTGCCCGGAAGTCCGTCACCGTGGCGTTGAGCGGCGATGGCGGTGACGAGCTCTTCTGTGGTTACCGGCGCTATCACCTGGCCTCGCGCCGGTGGCGTGCGCTTAGCATGGTGCCGGCGGGGGTGCGCGGTGCCCTGGCGAATTGTCTGCGTCCCGGTGAGCCCTCGACGTGTGAGCTGTCCGGTAACGGTTCACTGTCGGCGGTATTGGGGAATCGGTTTCCGCTACCGGGCCGCAAGCTCAGAGGGCTTGCAGAGACGCTTGCCATACCCAGCCCGGACGTGCTGTATCGACAGCGCTTCATATCGCAATGGCGCGACCCGGTGTCGGTGGTTCGCGGTGGCGTGGAGCCGGAAACGGTATTCGGCGGCATGGACGACCCGGATGTGCCCCTTGAATTCGAGCACCGCGCCATGTTCCGCGATTCTCTGGCCTACCTGCCCGACGACATTCTCACGAAAGTCGATCGAGCCAGCATGGCCGTGAGCCTGGAGGCCCGCGTTCCCATGCTCGACCACAACGTAGTGGAATTCGCCTGGCGGCTGCCTCTGACCATGAAAGTCGACCGCACGGGCGGCAAGCGCATACTTCGTCGGCTCCTGGCGCGCCGGCTTCCGCAACACCTGATTGCCCGGGACAAGAAGGGCTTCTCGATACCGCTGTCCACGTGGCTCCGGGGCGGACTTCGCGATTGGGCGGAAGACCTGCTGGATGAGCGGTTGCTTGCGGCGCAGGGATACCTCGATCCGGTGGTGGTGCGCCGGACCTGGCATCAGCATCTCGCCGGTACCCACGACTGGCAACACCAGCTATGGAACGTACTAATGTTTCAATCATGGCTGTCACGGCGATGAGCATCGCGGCGGCTTGCTGGCCGCAGGGCTCGTGTCGGGGAGGATGCCGCCTGTGACCGGGTATTCCCGTGGATCCGGTGCGTCGGGTCGACGGCCCGGTGGCGCCCTGCTGTTGCTGAACTCACTCACCGTCGGCGGGTCGGAAACGAAGGTCGTCGCCATCGCGAACGCGCTGTACCGAGCGGGGACACCCGTTCACATCGCCTACCTCAATGGCCCCGATTGTCTGCGAGCGCGCCTTGACCCTGCAATTCCCGTGATACCGCTCCATCGACAGGGGAAATTCTCGCCCAGCGCCGTGATGCGATTGGCGAAGTATGCCGCGGCGCACGGAATCGGCCGGATCGTCGCGGTCAACCTCCACCCGCTGGTATACGCTCATCTCGCCGCGCGCATTGTTGCCACCAAGCCGGCCGTCGTCGCCCTCGTGAATACCACGATTCACCGCAGCGCGCGCGATCGGGCGTTCATGCGCATCTACGCGCCCCTGCTCAGGCGCAGCACACGGGTCGTGTTCGGGAGCGAATCCCAGGCGGCGACTTGGGTCAGGGCCTATCGGCTGAGTCCTGATCGTTGCGTGAGCGTATTCAACGGCATCGATACCGATCATTTCGCCCCCGGGGGCGATTCGGCGTGTGCGCAGGCAGTGCGACGGGAGCTCGGGTTCCGCACAGACGATTTTGTTCTGGGTACCGTCGGTGCCATGCGCCCCGAAAAAGGTCATGCCGACCTCATCACGGCCGCATGTGAGATGCGTCGCCGCGGGTTGACGGTGCGCGTCCTGTTGGTCGGTGACGGGCCCTGTCGGCGCGAGCTCGAGCGCTACGCCCGGCAACGGGGCGTTGCCGAGGTCACCCGGTTCGTCGGACCAAGCGAGGATGTCAGGCCCTTCCTCTCAGCCATGGATGCATTCGTGTTGCCGTCGGTTGCTGTCGAGACGTTCTCGAACGCGGCGCTGGAGGCGATGGCGATGGCAAGGCCCGTCGTGCTCACCGACATCGGTGGAGCGAGGGAAATGGTCGTCGATGGCGCCAGTGGCCTGATCTACCCCGCCGGTGATGTAGAGGCCCTGATTCGCTCGCTGCACGCACTGGAATCGGACGCGACATACCGGGATTGCCTGGGCCGCGCGGCCAGGGCGCGCGTGTGCGAACGCTTTTCGTTCAAGCGGATGCTCAGGGATTACGAGCAGTGGGTATTCGACCACCGCGACATACCGGCCATGGCGATTTCATGACGCTTTCCACGGGACCAGGCGACTGAAGGGTGTGAACGGCCAATGAGCGCTGCAGGGCAAATACCGGATTCGCGGTTCGTATTCATTGTCGGCGTTGCCCGAACCGGGTCGAAGATTTACATGACCGTGCTCAACCGGCTCTCGGAAGTCGATATCGTCAACGAGCTTCACTACCTCGCGCCCCGGTTCATTCGCCGTGATTTCGTCACCACCGTGCAGCGTCGGCCGGGGACCCGGCTGGAGGCGTCTTCCCCCGGGGCGCTCGTCAACGAGATGTTCTCCGCGCCACTGAACGGTACGTTCTGGCAGCCGCGTTCTTCGGGGTCGCTGGAGCAGCGGATAACGGATTTGAACCGGGACACCCTGGTTCGGCGCCTCTCGACAGGCGCCACTAAGCCGGCGCGGGTGATGCGCGTACTGCTGGAAGAGCACGCGCGTGTCGCCGGCAAATCGAGGCCCGCGGACAAATTTCCCGTGGATATCAGCCGGGTGCCGACCCTCCTGGAGTGGTTCCCCGGGGCCAGCGTCATTCATCTCGTGCGCGACCCGAGGGCCATCTATTCATCGATGATCGCGCGTGATGTGCGCGTGTGCCGGGGAAACTGGCGTCAGCAGGCCGCCGCACGGTCCGGACGACTCGCCTACCTGGTGCACCAGTATCGACTGGCCGCGCGGGTGCACCGTCGGAACGCCGCGAACCCTGCCTATTACCTTTCCCGCTTCGAGGACCTGATCGCCAGGCCTTGCGAGAGCGTCCCGTTGCTGTGCGATTTCCTCGGGATCGAGGTGATGGCTGACATGTATCAGCCTCCGGGAAAAGACTCGTCGTTTCGCAAGGACGAGAGCACGGGATTTGATGTCGGCGCCGTCGATACCTGGCGCGAGTATCTGGATCGCCCCTCCCGCCGTCTAATAGAGACGCTCTTGAGCCGGGAGATGGCGATATTCGGTTATGACACGTTCACGCCCAGGAACCCGAGGAACGCGATCGATGGTATTTGACCCTGGACTGGACGGTGCGGTACCCGCGCAGGCAGGTGACGCGGGTGAGCGTCCGTTGAAGGTTCTGCTGCTGGTCCCGGACCCGAGCCTTGCCGGCGGTGTCGGCCAGTTCCTGCGAACCCAGCTCGAGCACCTTTCCGCCAGGACGTGTGCCGAGACCATGGTAATCGGCCGCCGCGGCACCGATCGGTGGAGCGTGCAGGCAGCGGTGCGGCCGCTCGCCGATTGCCTGCGTCTGGTGGTGCGTGCGTGGTTGGGCCGCTATGACCTTCTGCACGTCAATCCGTCCATGGCCTATCGCGCCGTCGTCAGGGATGGCCTGTTCCTGGCGGTCGCGCGCTTTGGCGGACTGCGCACGGCGGTGGTGTTCTTTCACGGCTGGGATCCACAGGTGGCTGACTGGATTGGCCGTTCGTGGTGGCGGCGGCGGATGTTTCGCGCCACCTATGGTCGTACGAGTCACGTCTTCGTGCTCGCGGAGTCGTTCAAGCAGCGCCTGATCGGCCTCGGCGTCAAACCGGCGAACGTGGAGGTTATAACCACGATGTTCGATGGCGCGGAGCTCGAGCGATGTGTCCGGCACGTCGCTCGCGCTCCGAATGCCCCCAGGCGCGTTCTGTTCCTCGCTCGTGTCGTGCTGGCAAAGGGCGTTCACGAGCTGCTGGACGCCTTCGTCCTGCTGCATCGCAGGCTCCCGTCGGTTGAGCTGGTGATAGCCGGTGACGGTCCGGAGCTCGACGCCGTCCGCGCACGGGTCCGGGACCTGGGGCTGGAAGACGTCGTTCAATGTCCCGGCTTCGTTTCCGGGTCCGAAAAGGCGCATTGGCTTGCCGCCTCAGACGTGTTCGTCCTGCCTACCTACCACCCCGAGGGCTGCCCTGTGGCGTTGCTCGAAGCCATGGCCGTGGGGCTTCCGGTGGTTGCCTCGAGCGTGGGCGGTATTCCCCACATCCTGGAGAATGGCGTCAACGGCGTCGTGCTCGAGGCCATTACCGCTGAGACCATTTGTTCGGCGCTAGAGGCGGTGCTCATGGACGATGACGTGCGTCGCAGAATCGGTGAGTGCAATCGACAGACGGCGTGGCGCCTGTATGAGGCGGGCGCGGTTACGGGAGCCATAGAAGTGCGCTATCGGGCGGCCATGGCGGTAGGCACCGAGAGACGTTCGAAACCGTCCAAAGGGGGCAGATCATGAAATGACCGAATCTGGAGGTCATCACTTCGCGAGAGGAGGAGTTGCGGTTGCTCTCCCGGGTCGTCAGGAACTACGGGGCATCGCACCCGCATATGAAGATACTCGAGGCGGGCTGCGGACGGCGGTGGTTGCTGGATCTGGACGATCTGAAATACACGCTGGTGGGTATTGACGTTGACGAGGACGCATTGAAAATCCGTATGGATGAGACAAAGGACCTGGATGACGCCATGGTCGGTGATCTGCGTGTCATTGATATTCCCGATGAGGAATACTACGTCATTTTCTGTTCCTTTGTCCTGGAGCATATCGACGGCGTGCAGGAAGTGTTGTCCAATTTCGTTCGTTGGGTGAAATCGGATGGTCTGATCATCATAAGAGTCCCTGACAGGCGTTCAGTGTTCGGGTTCGTGACCCGACACACGCCACTATGGTTCCACGTGCTTTATCGGCGGTTACTGGACGGGCGTAACCAGTCCGGCGTTCCGGGGTATGGGCCGTACCCGACTGTCTACGATAAAGTGCTATCGCCAGAGGGCATTCGTGAATTCTGCCTTGTGAATGATCTGGATATTCTCGGGGAGTACGGGATGGCAACGTTTCTCACCAAACAGACGGCAGGTGCCCGTGTCGAACGTGCGGCAGCGAGGCTGATTGGCACCTTGAGCATGGGCCGTCTCGCGGCGAGCCACTCGGGGCTCACGTATGTCATCAGAAAACGGCGCATCGTCACGGACGCATCCATCGGGGCCGACCGCGCGGCAACCGGCATTGTCTGATGTGATCGTGACCCGCGTTTGCAGAGGCTTGCGTCCTGATTTGTGCTGGCAACGCCAATGGCGCTGAGAAGCCCAGTCGGGGCGATAGACGACATTCACGATGAAGGTGGCACGACTCTATCAAGTGCGCTCTGTGACGCCGCTGGCGCGGTGTCGCCGGTAGTACATGCCCCACGTTGCCGGTGGTACGCGGCGTGAAGGTGTTCGAGCGTTTGTTCGCAAAGCGCCTCGACGGCAGGGGTTAGCGTAATGCTCGGCGATGTGATCGAAGACGCATTGATGAAACGAGCGCACCGCCCGCTCTGATCCAGCCCCAGGCGTGAGAAGACCCAGGCCAGTTCGCTCTCCGGGCTTCGGGCGAGTGTTTCGTAGTTCACGATAGTGATTCGGTCTGACTCACTGAGACGCTTTTCCACGAAAATCTGGTTTCTCGCCCACCATACGAGGCAGGAAAGGTCCATATCGGAAAGTTTTTGCGAGTATATGTCGCGCAAGACCTCCAGTGTGTAAGGCGACAACCCGTCCTCGAACCAACCGCCATTGCCACTGCCTGTGCATACCTGGCGAATGGCTTTCGTTGCATTCCCGAATTTCTTGAGTCGGGACAGTGCGACAGGTCTGAAATCCCGGTAAGCCCATATCGCTTTGCATGCCGGGAAATGCGTCAGGAAATCGTGGATTCTGTGGCTGTCACATATGGGTTTGAAGCAGCAGAACGCGGTCCTCGACGTTTGAATAAGTCCGTCGATTTTCTTGAAATCTCGTATCTGGAAGTCCTTGAAGGCGACGCTATTTCTGTGTTCGTCGAAAACCGTCGTGTCAGGGTGCATGTGAAATGCATACATGATCATCGACGTACCCGATCTCTGAGTGCCGAAGAGAAAGACCGGTGCCGCCCGGCGGCGTTGCTTGAACGGTTGTACGACACATTTCCTGGCGTCAGACAGGAAGACCGCTCTGCGTTGCCGGTCGAACAGGCGCTGAATCCTCATGCTGCAGTCTCCCGGACGGCGTGTGGTGGTGAGCACTGACCGCGCTCCGTGAAAGCGGTTGGCAGGCTCTCTATCAGAAGAGACTAATAGATATTTCCGCGCTTGCCCGTCGACCGCTGTCGGTCCAGGAACGTGACGGGCGTTTCTCGGGCGATGAGAGCGGCTGTCGGGGTGACGTAGCCCGGAGAGACGTGAGGTGGGGTTTGGAGATCGGCCGGGAGGGCGATGCCTCCCGGCCGCTATGCGCCTACTGAACCGTGATGTTCGTCGGCGGGTTCGGTGCCGCTGGCTCGTCAGTCGTGGTCGTGCCGTCGTCCGTGGTGCTTCGGCCTTCGACCTTGGCGGCATACTCGTGCAGCCACTCTTCGAGATTGGTGTAGCCGTCGCCGTCGCTGTCACCGCCGGGGTTGGACGGGAGGCTCAGGATACGCTGGTTCTTCGCGAGATCCGGCCAGCCACCGACCTCCGACTGGCTGTCGATGATGTGTCCCTTGCCATTGACCACCTCGTCGGCAATGCGCTGGTCCACACTGTCCCGGTCGGCTGGCCGGGCACCGGCATTGGCGACCACCCAGTCGAAGGCTTCGGAGGACGAGCGCGCGTTCAGGCCCGAGTTCCACGTCGGCGGCGAGGAGGCCTTGTACGTGCTGTCCAGGCTAGAGCCGATATCCACCGCGGACCAGGGGTCCTGGCCGTCATAGCTCGGGGTGATGTTGTCTTCGACGTATACCTTGGAGCCCGGCGTCATGTCGAGGCTGCTGCCGCGGCCGCGCATCTTGATGGCGGAACCTGAGGTGTCTACGCCCGCCTTGTAGTAGTTGCCGACCAGGCTGTTCAGGGTGACGATGCCGTCATCGCCCTGCAAATCCGTGCCCTTGTACTTCCAGTTGTAGACGACGTTGTTGACGAAAACGAGCTCGGCCACGCGTGACAGCGGGTTGCGCTCGGCGGCGTGTGCGAACAGGTTGTCCACCATCGTGATGCGGGTTTTCGAGGAAGGTCCGAACAGAGGGCCCTTGCTGTGCGCTCCTTTCGAGTGTAGCGAGTCGTCGAGCGCCTCCGAGAAGATGTTAGCCCGGAACGTAACGTCACCCGCATCCAGCCAGGTATTCGCCAGCTGATCGATGGACCAGCTAAACGAGTTGTGGTCGATAACGATATCCGTCAGGTCGTTGTCAGGGTGAGCGATACCGATCGGGTTCCGCCGGTCCGGGTCCGGTCCGTCCGGGTCATCGCCCGTGCGAAAGCGCAGGTGCTGGATGAGCACGTGGTTTGCCATGACCTTCAGGCCGGCGCCCCGAATGGTAATGCCGGGCGAGGGCGCTGTCTGCCCCGCGATGGTCAAGTAGGGGTTGCGAATCTTGAGCTTCTCGCTCAGGTGAATCGTTCCCGAGACTTCGAAGACGCACACGCGCGCCCCTGCGCCGTCGATACACTCCTTGAGGGATCCCGACCCCGAGTCGTTCAGGTTCGTGACGCGGTAAATGGCGCCGCCGCGACCTGCCGGTGTGTCCATGCCGAAGCCTGCAGCGCCGGGAACGACGGGCAGAGCGAAGGCTTCGGATAAGGGGATCAGCAGGCAAGCGATACCGAGGGAGAACTGCTTGAGCCGGTGCCCGAAACTTATTTTGGGAATGGCCATCAATGCCCTCCAGGTTGAAAATGGAGTCAATGGGCGTGTGCCGCATCCTGTTGTCGCAGGAAATTTTCAGAAGGGCGGGCGCCATCCTTTTCGCCGCGGACGTCGTTTCTCTTGTTGGTTAATGCACTAGCGTCAGCTCCTGATTGCCGGCACGCGAATATGCTTCTCTGCATATGATTTGGCGTGGACGATAATCCGATTGTGGTCTGTGACGAGTCCACGGCGCGCATTATACCGGCCGCCATTGAGACGTATGTGACGGGCATCACCCCGGTACGTGTGAAAGCCATCCCAGAAAAATTAATTGGGTCAATCATTTGTGTTGTCATTTGGCGACATGGAGGATTCCGTCGGGGGCGTTTTGGCTGGTGCGAAGCGGCACGGCACGAATTCGGGGGAGCCGACACAAGACCCCGAATGACTCGGGGTTCGTTGCCGGTTCGTGCCCTGGGGAAGGCGTGAGACAGGGCCTCACGTGGGGCGACCGCACCGCAGAGGTGTGTGCACCCGCCTGCGTCCTCGCGCCCCCGGTCATGCCGGTCCGACGAGCAGCGAGCCCCCGGGGCAGGGCAAGCCGGTGAGGGTATCGAGCCGTCCTCCCGGAAGGGGGCGAAACGTCCGTCCGCGTACGGTCCCGCCGAAGCGGTGGCGTGAAGGCTCATCCGGCACTCGCCCGATAGGTGCGGCGTCGACGGGTGCCCGCACGGGGTGACGCTCGGGGCGTCGGCTGCACCTGGGGGATGAGCGGTTATGTTCATACCAACACTGCGACGGAGTTTGTTCTATATTTAAAAGGAAGTAATGCTCATGTTTTGTGTGAATTGTGTCACACAAGACGCGTAAGGTCGGCAGTGGGCATATCGGGGCGAATAATCAACGGTTAAGGAGCTGTGGCCATATGGCGCGCCGGGCAACAGTGGACCTGTCGGTTGTGGTGCCGGTCTTCAACGAAGAGGACAGCGTGGCACCTTTGCACGAAGCGCTTATCGGCGCGCTGGAGCCGACCGGGCTCAATTACGAGATCCTCCTCGTCGACGACGGGAGCCGGGATCGGAGCCTGGAGCGTGCCATCGAGATCGCTCGCCGGGATGGGCGCGTGCGTGCCATCAAGCTGCGGCGCAATTACGGCCAGACGCCGGCCATGGAGGCGGGGATCCAGGAAGCGAGC
Source organism: Arhodomonas sp. AD133 (assembly GCF_051195215.1). Taxonomy (NCBI): domain Bacteria; kingdom Pseudomonadati; phylum Pseudomonadota; class Gammaproteobacteria; order Chromatiales; family Ectothiorhodospiraceae; genus Arhodomonas; species Arhodomonas sp. AD133. Next base: position 31,845 of record NZ_JBNAZM010000042.1, read on the forward strand.
GGACGCATCGTCGTCACCATGGATGGCGACCTGCAGAACGATCCGGTGGATATTCCACGCTTTCTCGAGAAAATCGACGAAGGTTACGACATCGTCGTGGGGTGGCGCCACGAACGCCAGGACAAGCTCCTGTCCCGAAAAGTACCTTCGCGAATAGCCAACTGGCTTATTGGCAAGGTTACGGGCGTCCCCATTAAGGACAACGGGTGTTCGCTCAAAGCATACCGCAGCTCCGTCATAAAGGCCGTCCCGCTGTACTCGGAAATGCACCGGTTCATACCCGCCATGTCGTCCACGGTGGGGTCGCGTATTGCCGAGATAAAAGTGAGGCATCACGCGCGCAGATTCGGTGAGTCGAAATACGGATTGTCGCGGGTCTATAAAGTGCTTTTGGACCTGCTCGTGATCAAAACGCTGATCTCTTTCGCCTATCAGCCAATGGTCTGGTTCTGTGCGCTGGCATTGCCGGCCGCGACGGCAGGCCTCGCCCTGCTGGTGTATTCACTGCTGAGCGCGATCGCCGGTGGCGGCGACTTTTCTCTGCCAGTGGCGGGTAGCGGTGTTTTGTTCTGTGCGCTTGCGATTTTCCTGTTTTTCGGAGGCGCGATCGGGGAGCTCGTCTCCCGGACCGCGCATGCGTCGATGTGGTCGACGGCACTGGTAACGGCAAAGGTTCGGCAACCGGAAATCGACGCGGCTGTCGACGGAAATCGGGGGTGAGGGCCATGGCAGACGGTCGGGAACAGTCATTCGGCAGCGTGTCCGTTGTCATTCCGGTATCGGACAGGTACGACGCCCCGGAGGCCCTCTATGAGGACTACCGCCGCGCGCTATCGTCGCTGAACGCCGAGCTCGAGTTCATTTACGTCATCGACGGCCAGCACGCGGCGGTCCAGCAATCGCTGCAAGCGCTCCAGGCCCGTGGTGAGCCGATTCGGATAATCAGCCTGGGCCGGCGGTTCGGTGAGGCGACGGCGCTATCGATCGGCTTCCGGCACTGTCATTCCGATGCGATCATCACGCTTCCGGCCTTTTATCAGGTCGATCCGTCGGATCTGCCCAAGGTTGTGGCCGGGCTGATGTCGGCCGATATGGTCACCGGGCGCCGCTGGCCGCGGCAGGACTCGCTGGTCAACCGTCTACAGACCCGGCTCTTTTTCTTTCTGGTCTGGTTTCTGACCCGTGCGAGCTTTCATGACCTCGGTTGCAACGTGCGTGGCTTGCGACGTCGGGTTTGTGATGAGGTCATGCTCTATGGAGATCAGCATCGCTTCCTGCCCGTGCTCGCGACGCATCAGGGGTTTCGGGTGACCGAGGTCGACCTCCGGCAGTCGAAACTCGATCGCTTCCGCCGCGTGTATGCCCCTGGCATCTATGTGCGGCGCGTGCTGGATCTGCTGACGGTTTTCTTCCTGGTGCGGTTCACCCGGAAACCGATGCGGTTCTTCGGCCTGCTGGGCACCGTCACGGCGGGTTTCGGGGGCTTGTACGTCGTCTACCTGGTCTTCGAGCGACTGTTTCTCGATGTCGCACTGGCGGATCGTCCCGCCTTGCTGCTCAGTTCCCTGTTGGTGGTTCTGGGAGTCCAGATCTTCGCGATGGGACTGATCGGCGAGCTCATCATCTTCACGCACGCCCGTCACCTGCAGGAGTATGCGATCGAGGCGATCGTCGATTCCGATGCCGAGCGCGACGAGCGGGATATACCGTCACTCGAGGACGCGGATAGCCGTGCCGGCACTACGAGCGTTTCGACGTGGGCGGTGTCACGGGAATGATTACATTGTAATGGGTGCAGCAGCGTCACGGAGCCGCGAGGTGGTCGTTGCTCGAAGCTGAAGAAGGCCGGTCCTGGCGGGCAATCGCAATCGGGCTGTCATTGGCCGTATTGGCGAGCTGCGCCCCGCTTCCGGATGTTACGGATACGCCGGACGAGGCCGGGGTCCCGACCCGGTTTCCCGAGGAGCCCGTAGGTGCGCCGCCGCGAGTGGCAACCGGGGATGCCAGGTTGTCCTGGGATGCGCCCAGAGCCCGCACTGACGGGGCCTGTCTGAGTGACCTGGCAGGGTTTCTGGTGCGTTGGGGAACCGATCCGGACCGGTTGACCCGGGCCAGGCGTATCCCGCTCCAGGGGGCTGATTGTGCTGCGACCGATCGTACCGTCACGTGCGGACAGGTGTTGCGCTGCACCCACATGGTGAAGGGGCTGACGCCGGCTACGTGGCATTTCGTGGTCCATGCGTACGATAGCCAATCGCGCCTGAGCGAGCCTTCCGGCATGGTCAGAAAGACGATTTCCCCGTCCCGGGGACCGGAGCCGCGATAACGGTGGATCGCGCGTGACGTGTCTGTATCGGGCTGCAACGGCCTGCTCGTCCGCTCGAGCCGATGACTATTGGCGCGAAAGGCGCCGAACGTCGCCTTCCTGCCCCGCATGTCCGGCTTCCGGTGGAGTCGGGTCAGGCAGTGCAATCACCACATGAGGCGATGCCTTGCGGGCGTCACGCCCGTTTGAGTTGCCGCCTGTCGACCAGAGTGCTGCCTCCGCCTTGTAAGCCAACCGTACTCGTCTATTCTTGGATTGAATGTTTAAAAATGTGACGTGAGACACAGCAAATAGAAGTGATCAATGATCAAGAGATCGCGAATCCGGAGTGGTTAACCGCTCCCGTGTCGTGGCGGACGGGGTGGGGGTCTAGGTGGCTGTAATCCTGGCGGTTGTGTATCGCTGCCACGCAGGGGCGTGGCCGGCTTTCATGGTCGTCGCATCAAGGGGCGTCCGGCGGGGAACCGTGGTATCGCACCACCCGGGTGAAGGGTGGTGTGGCACGGGTGTGCGTTCAGGTTGCCGTGTCGCCGCTGTGGGCAAGGCGCGCCGGGGTTGTAGGGCACGTTAGGGCAGGTACGGATCATGTACGAGGAGTTCTACGGCTTCCAGGGTGATCCCTTCCGGTTGACGCCGGATTCCCGGTTCTGTTTCGTGCATCGCAGTTTTCGCAAGGCGCGTGCCTACCTGGAGTACGGTATCCAGCGTGCGGAAGGCTTCGTCGTGGTCACGGGGGAGCCCGGCTCGGGGAAGACGACGCTGCTCGAGTATCTCCTCGCGGAATACGATCTCAGCGGGATAAACGTCATACGGTTGCTCACCGGGCGCCTGACCGGCGGTGAGCTGGTGCGTCTGTTGGCCTACGAGCTTGGCATAGACGCCCGCGGCCTGGACCAGGCCACATTGCTGCGCGAGTCGGTCCGTCACCTCGAGGCCGTGAGCCGTGAGGGTCGGCGTTCGGTGTTGATCGTCGATGAGGCCCAGGGGCTCTCCGAGGAGTCGCTGGAGGAGCTGCGCTCGCTCACCAATTTCCAGGACGGAGACCGTCCGCTGCTCCAGGTGTTCCTCCTGGGGCAGCCGAAGCTGCGCGAGTTACTCCAGCGGCCGTCGCTCGAGCAGCTTCAGCAGCGTTTGATTGCCGCCTGCCGGCTCGAGCCGTTGACCGTCGAAGAGACGCACGCCTACGTGGAGCATCGTTTGCGGCTCGTCGGCTGGCGGCCGGGGAAGCCTGCTATCGACGCCCGGCTCTACGGCGTGATCAACCGTGCCACCGGCGGTATTCCGCGTCGCGTCAACCACGTGATGTCACGGTTGTGCATGCACGGGTTCGTGGAGGCACGGCTGGCGCTCGGGCCCGAGGACATGCGTGCCGTGCTGGACGAGCTTCGCGATGACCATCTGTTGCCCTCGGGTTGCGATGTGGACTGGATGATGGCCCCTGCGAGAGCGGCCAGTGGCGTGGCGCCGTCGCCAGCCGGGCCGTCACGACCGGCGCCGAGGTCACCGCCGCGCGCGCGGTCGTCAGCACCCCCGCGGCGTGCTCCGCCGTCTCGGTCGGGGCCGGCTGCGGGGGCGGTCTCTGTCGGTGGTGGCGGTCCTCGAGCTGGTGGCGCGGTGCCGCGTTCGGGGTTGCGCTTTCATCACCCGGTCCAATGGGTGCTCGCGGCGGTGCTGGTCGTTCTCCTCGGTGGAGGAGGTGTGTGGTGGGCGGTCAACGGCAACGTCGCGGGTAACGGATGGGAGAGCTTCAAGGTGCCCGGGTGGCTGAGTCTGCCCGGGGCCGTCGAGTTGCAGCGCGGGGCGGAACCTGAACGTCGCGTGCCGGGTGCCGAACGCACTGTGCATCCGGGCTGAGGGCGCAGGCAGGAGGCGCTGGGTCACGGGTGTCGGGTGCGCGGGCGGGTTGCGGACAGAGCCGTTCCCGGAGGTGGCAGATGGCCAAGAGCGACGAGCCTTTGCTGGTTGTCGAGAACGACGCTGACTTGTGCAACCAGTTGCGCCGGTGTTTACGGGGGTATCGGGTGTTGTCGGCCAATGGTCCGGCGGAGGCGACGGAGACCATGCGCGCCGTCGAACCACCGGTCGTGTTGTTCGATCTCGGTCTGCCCGCGGGCCGAGGGGGTGCGGAACAGGGGGGCGCCGCGCTCGGCGAGATGCTCCGGCGCTGGCCCAGGGCCAAAGTGGTGGTCATTGCTGCCGGCGATGAACGTGAGTATGCGCTCAAGGCCGTTGATGACGGTGCCTACGACTTCTGTGAGAAGCCTCTGGAGATCGACGCGGTCAGGCAGGTTGTCGCGCGCGCCCGCAAGCTCTACCAGATCGAGGAAGAGAATCGTCGGCTGGTGCGTGCCTCCCTTACCCCTTTGCCGGGCATCATCGCCACGTCGCCGGCGATGCTCGAGGTCTGTCGTCTGATCGAGCGCCTCGCTCGGGTCAGCGCGACGGTGTTGCTTCTCGGAGAGAGCGGCACTGGCAAGGAAGTGCTCGCCCGTGCCCTGCACGCGCTCGGCCCGCGGGCGGACCGCCGTTTCGTGGCGATCAACTGCGCCTCCATTCCCGAGAGCCTGCTCGAGAGCGAGCTGTTCGGTTACGAGCGCGGCGCGTTTACCGGGGCTATACGGCGGAACACCGGCCGGATCGAGTACGCTGACGGCGGTACGCTGTTTCTCGATGAGGTGGCGGATCTGCCGCTGCCGCTCCAGGGTAAGCTCCTGCGTTTTCTCCAGGAGCGTGTGGTCGAGCGGCTCGGCGGCCGGGGGGAAATCCCCGTGGACGTGCGCGTGGTCGCTGCCACGCACGATGACCTCGAAGCAATGATCGCCGCCGGCACGTTTCGCGAGGATCTCTACTACCGCCTCTGCGAGATCTCTGTGCGGATACCGCCGCTGCGCGAACGCTCGGGGGATGCCGCTTTGCTCGCCCATACACTTCTGCGCCAGTACGCCCGCAGCGATGGCCGTGTGGTGACCGGTTTCACTGTGGACGCTCTCGCCGCGATCGATGCGTACGCGTGGCCGGGCAACGTCCGCGAGCTGGAGAACGTTGTGCGCCGTGCGGTGATTCTTGCTGAAGACCGGGAGGTGAGCGCATCCCATCTGGGGCTCGACGCCGCCGACGACGGCGCCGGTCGTCCATTGCGGTTACGCGATGCGCGCAATGAGGCGGAGCGCGCCACCGTGGCCCGAGCTCTGGGGTTGGCGAACGGCAACATTGTGCGCGCTGCGGAGCTGCTCGGCGTGAGCCGGCCAACCGTGTACGCGCTGCTCAACAAGTTCGGCATGAGGGCGGGGTGCGAGTAAAGGAAACGCGCACGGGCGCGTGATCAATGGTTGTGCCGGGTGGCAGCGTGAGCTGCGGCGCGGGTAGTGGCGTGTAATCGATGCGCCTTCGACAAAAGGGGGTGTTCCCCGGGGAGGGCCGAAGAAATGGCGGTATCGGTGGCTCATCGGCTTGGCCCCGTGCTCTGTGTGGTGGGGGCGCGGCCAAATTTCATGAAGATGGCGCCGTTGCTGGATGCCTTCGCGAACGCGCCGTCATCGATTCCCTATCGTCTGGTCCACACCGGGCAGCACTACGACGTCTCGATGAATGAGCAGCACTTCCGGGCACTGGACCTGCCGCATCCGGCGGTGTGTCTCGAGGTCGGCGGCGGCAGTCATGCCGTGCAGACCGCGGAAATAATGCGGCGGTTCGAGCCGGTGATCGCCGCGGAGGCGCCGTCGGCCGTGCTCGTGGTGGGGGACGTCAACTCCACACTCGCCTGTGCCCTGGTTGCCGCCAAGCTCGGTGTGCCGGTGATTCATGTGGAGGCGGGCTTGCGCAGTTTCGACCGGCGTATGCCCGAAGAGGTCAACCGGGTGCTTACCGATCAGATCGCCGAGTTGCTGTTCACCACGGAAGTGGCAGCCGGTGACAATCTCGTGCGCGAGGGCGTCGATGCCGCGCATGTCTATTTCGTTGGCAACGTGATGATCGACTCGCTTCATCGTTGCTTGCCGTTGGCCGTGCCGGCCGCGGATACCCTGGCCGAGTCCGGCCGTGCGCCGCCGCCCGCGTACGGGCTGGTGACCCTGCATCGGCCTTCCAATGTGGACGATCCGGTGGTCCTCGCCCGACTCCTCGACGCGCTCGTTGACTGCAGCGATCAGTTGCCCCTCGTATGGCCTTTGCATCCGCGAACCCATGCGCAGCTCGAGGCGATGAACCTCATGCCGCAGCTCGACCGGCCCGGGCTCCACGTTCTACCGCCGGTGGACTATCGCCGCATGCTGGGATTGCTGCGTCAGGCGCGCCTGGTATTGACCGATTCCGGTGGCCTGCAGGAAGAGAGTACAGCTCTCGGCATTCCCTGTTTCACGCTGCGGGAGAACACCGAGCGGCCGGTGACCGTCACCGAGGGTACGAACACCGTGGTGGGTACCGACACCGGCGCAATCCGCGACGGCGTGGCCGCGGTGCTGGCGGATCACGGCAAGCGAGGCCGGATTCCTGCCGGCTGGGACGGCAGGGCGGCTACGCGTATCGCAGAGGTTCTGCAGCGTTGGCTCGCGGCGCGCTATCGTGATGTGGCCTGAGGCGCCTGCGCTCAGGGGGTGGCGTTGATGCGGTAGATCGCGCCGCGGTAGTCATCGGAGACGAGCAGCGCGCCGTCTGGCATCACCTGTACGTCCACCGGGCGTCCCCATATGTCGCCGTTGTCGAGCAGCCAGCCCGAGGCGAAGGGCATGTACGCGTCGCCTTCCCCGGCGAGCGCCGCGTGTGGGTCGACCCGCATGACGCGGTAGCCGATGCGCTCGCTCCGGTTCCACGAGCCGTGCTCGGCAATGTAGATGTGTCCGCGGTAGCGCTCGGGGAAGGCGTCGCCGTCGTAGAAGCGCATGCCGAGAGCGGCGACGTGTGGGCCCAGCTTCTGGATCGGTGGCACGTAATCCGCGCACACGCCGGCGTTGCCGTAATCCGGGTCCGGGAGATCGCCGCCGTGACAGTACGGGAAGCCGAAGTGCTGTCCCGCGGTGGTGAGACGATTGAGCTCGTCCGGCGGGCGATTGTCGCCGAGAAGGTCGCGGCCATTGTCCGTGAACCAGAGTTGCCCGGACTCCGGGTGCCAGTCGAAACCGACGGAATTGCGCACCCCGCGGGCGATTATCGTTTGCTCGCCCGTCGCGGGGTCGACCCGGCGTAGCTGGCCGTATTCCTCGCAGACGTTGCAGGGGGCGCCGAGCGCCACGTAAAGGGCGCCCTGCGGCCCTGCTGCCAGGTATCGCCAGCCGTGGTGGCCGTAATCGGGCAGTTCGGTGACCGGTTCCGGTTGCGGTGGCTCGTCGAGTCGCGATTCGATATCGGCCAGGCGAACGATGCGGTCGATGAGCGCGACGTAGAGATCGCCGTCGACGAATGCCACGCCGTTGGGAGACTTCTCGGCGCCCTCGATCAGGCGCACCTGGGCATCGCTGCGGCCGTCGCCATCGCGGTCCTGCAGCGCGTAGACGTTACCGGCGCCGCGGCTGCCGACGAATACCGTGCCCTCGTCGCCGAGGGTCATGCTGCGGGCCCCGGGGACGCTCGGTGCGAACACCCCGATATCGAAGCCCGCGGGGAGTTCGATCCGCGTGAGTCGCCCCTCGTCGGCACCGTTACAGGCATTGGCGAGGAGCGCGAGGCCGATGAACATGACGAGCCCGACCGGTCCGCCGTGCCGCTGTATCGAGATGGTCGCCATAATCTCCCCTGTCAGAGGGCTTGACGCACGCCCCGCAGTATGTAGAATTTCGCGACCTGACGCGATGATCGCAGCCTCGGCGCGGATCGCGGCATACAAGTTATCCGGAGGGATACCCAAGCGGCCAACGGGGGCAGACTGTAAATCTGCTGGCACAGCCTTCGGAGGTTCGAATCCTCCTCCCTCCACCAGACAAGATAGCGCGGGAGCGGCGCGCCGGTTCTACGCGGGTGTAGTTCAATGGTAGAACCTCAGCCTTCCAAGCTGATGACGTGGGTTCGATTCCCATCACCCGCTCCAGTTTGGGCTCCCGTGTCGGGAGTGCAGAGTGACCTGGCCCATGTAGCTCAGGGGTAGAGCACGTCCTTGGTAAGGACGAGGTCACCGGTTCAAATCCGGTCATGGGCTCCATCTTCAAGTCTTGCCGAATGGCCCCTGGTTATTATTCCGACGCCCGCTGGTAGTCAGCTCGAGAACGAACGGGAGACAACGCCGTGTCCAAGGAGAAGTTTGAGCGCACGAAGCCGCACGTGAACGTGGGGACGATTGGTCACGTTGACCACGGCAA
>NZ_JBNAZM010000043.1:0-38631 GCF_051195215.1 Arhodomonas sp. AD133
CCACGCGCCTTCCATTATCCCCCTGTTAGCCGCGCGACAGCGCGCCGCCGCATGGCGGGGCGGAGACTTTCAACTTGTCACTTTCTACTCCAAACGATCACGGTGGTGATCACGCGAGCAGCAGCGCCATGATCACTGCCAGCGTTGCCAACAGCCAGCCGTGCACTGCGATTCGTAGCACCGCTGGCGCCTGCCCGAGGCCCATGAAGCCGTTGATCACCAGGTTTCCCTTGAGTGCCGTGAGCGCCACGACCGCGGCGATGAGGCCATTGGTGTTTCCGTCGCCATGACCGAGACCGGCGTTGGCGAGGGTCAGCCCGGTCAGCGCCAGCCAGCACAGAAGCAGGTATCGCGGGCCGTTCACGGCAGCACGTAGAGCAGGGGAAAGAGCACCAGCCATACCAGATCCACCATGTGCCAGTAGCTCGCGGCACTTTCCGGGGCGCGCAGGCCGTCGTCGTCATAGCCGCCCCGGCGGGCGCGGACGGCGACGGCGGCGAGCACGATCATGCCGAGCACCACGTGCATGAAGTGAAAGAATGTCACGAAGAAGTAGAAGAAGAAAAAAGTATCCGTACGCAGGTTGTACCCGGCGCCCACCAGGTCCGCGTATTCCCCGAGCTTGATCGCCAGGTAGACGCCGCCGGCTGTTGTACCGGCCATGAACCAGCCGGTGCAGGCACGTGGCCCGCGGTCTGTGGCGGCGGCGATCCCGCGGGCGACCAGATAGCTGCCACAGAGCAGCGCCAGGGTGTTGGCGAGCCCTGCACGGGGATGCATCTGTTCGAGGCCCGCGGCGAACACCGCGGGTTCGAGCCGCCGCGCCACGCCGAGGCTGACGAGCAGCGCGGCGAAAACGGCGAGCTCAGCGAGAACGAACGCCCACATGGCCCAGTCGCCGGGCACATGATCGGTGCCGGCCCGGGTGTGCGCGGTCTGTGTGCCGCGCTGCCAGTGGACAGCCGTCCGTGTGGTCACGGGCTTTCTCCGGTCAGCAGGAGGTAGAGCCGGGGTAGCAGCGCCGGCAGTTCCCCGGCGCGTCGCAACAGGGCGTAGTGACGCTCGCCGAAGAGGTAGGGAAGGTAGTCGGCGGCGTCCTGCTCGACGGTTACGCAGAATGGCGTGATCGCCTGCCGGCGCGCTTCGAGCAGGGCGTGGCGGGAGTCCTCGAGCCCGTATCGGCCCTCGTAGACATCCAGGTCGTTGGGCTTGCCGTCGGTGACCAGAAGCAGCAGCCGCTGGCTCGCCGGTTGTTCGGCGAGGATCTCGCTGGCCTGACGGATGGCCGCGCCCATGCGGGTGTAGTAACCGGGCTCCAGCGCCTGGATGCGGCCGTGGATGCCGTTGCCCCAGGGTTCGGCGAAGTTCTTGATGAGGTTGAAGCGCACGTGCTGGCGGCGGCGCGAGGAGAATCCGTACATGGCGAAGCGGTCGCCGCCGGCGTCCAGCGCTTCGCCGAGCAGGTGCAGGCTGTCGCGCACCACGTCAATGACCTGCTGGTGGTCGTCGACCCACGCTTCAGTGGACAGCGAGATGTCGGCCAGCACCAGGCAGGCCAGATCCCGGTGCTCGCGCTCCGGCGTGCGCCACACGTGGGGGGCCGTGCTGGCACCGCCGCGGTGGCGGGCCGAGTGGTGATCGATGCAGGCGGCCAGGTCGAGCTCGCGTCCCTGGGGCTGCCGGCGCTGCCAGCACCGCTGCGGCCGCAGCGCCTGGAAGCGTTGCCGCAACGCCCGCGCGTCGCCGGCCAGGTGCGGCGGCAACGATGCCGCCGGCGCTTCGCGGGCAACCATCGGGATCACGCGGCAGTGTCGTGGGCGCAGCAGGCCCCGGCGCCAGTCCCACTCCGGGAGCAGCCGGCCGTCGCTGAGCGGAATGTCGTCCTCTGCGGCGGCGGGGAGGTCCAGGTCCAGCTTGATGCGCGAGGCGGGTGCTTCGCCGGTGCGGGTGAGGCTGAGGCGGTCCAGGTCCTGGGCGACGCGGGCGGCGTCCTCGTCGTCGCCATCGTCGATGGTACGGTCCACCGGAACGTATTCCGACCAGGAGAACAGACTCTCCAGCCGGAAGACGATCAGGCCGCTGCGCCCGTCGGCGTCGTCCACGTACTCGGCGTTGCGGCGGCCGCCGGCACGCGTGCGTGCGCTGCCCCCGCCTTCGGCGGCGCGGTCGTCGCGCTCACGCGGTGCCGGCGCCTCGCCCCGGTCTGGTGCGGGGTAGAGCCACAGGGGCACGGGGCGGGGCTCGCCGGGTGCTTCGGGCAGGCTCTCGCGGCAGCCGGGCACTTTCAGCGCCGCCTGAATGGCACGCTCGCGCATGCCTTCCCGGCCGCGGAGCCGCGCGGGGTCTCCACGCTGTGTAATCGTGGCGTCGACGAGACGCCGGTAGACCGTGGCCAGGCCCGGAAGCTCGGTGAGAACTCGCGCGACGCGGCGTTGGTTGCCGGTGAACCAGTCGCCATCGTCCGGCATCGTTCGGCTCGCAAGGGCGATCAGCCACAGGTAGAGATCCCGGTTCAGCCGTGCCTCGGGAAAGCAGGCGATGCGCTCGGGCACCCGCACGCTCTCGCCATCGCGCCAGGCGAGCTCGTGGCGCCTGCCGGTGCCGGCGATGCGTTCCAGCCAGCCGCGGCGGTTGCGCAACGCCTGGGGCGGGGCGGCGGTCACGCGCAATCCCGGGTCGCCACCGAGGGCGCGAAAAACCACCGCGAGACGGGCCTGCTCGTCGGCGAGCGACACCCCCGCCGCCTGGTGCGCACGGCTCGCCGCCCGGGTGATCAACCGATGCCAGCGGACGCCGACGAACTCTTCCATGCAAGCCTCCTGTAGAGCGGATCGAGCGAAGCGCGATCCGCCATCGACCACGGGTAGCTTCAAGGTCCGGGTTTCAAGTGGAAAGTGACGAGTCGACGCAGTGCCACTTTTATCGGCGCGCGTGGACGATTCGCACCGCAGCCAACCGCCCGGTGTGTGCCGGCCACTTTGAACTTGAAACCTGTCACTTTTCACACCATCGCATAGGGCGGGTGGAGCGGAGCGCAGTCCGCGGAAGGGTGCACCGCGCCTGCGCTCCGTCCACCCTAAGCGGGCCGGTGCGCGTTCATGCGGTCACCGGCCGTTCTTCCCCGGCCGCCTCGGCCTCACCGGCCCGTTGAGGCACGAAGAAGCTCGCCACGTAGAGCAGCAGACCCACCATGAACGCCACTCCGGCGCCGAAGCGCAGCCAGTAGAAGATTTCCAGCTTCTCCTGGGTTGCCATGAACGACAGAGCCTGGCCGCTTTCAGGCAGGCGCTGCAGCCACACCTGCATTGCGCCGGCGGCGGTCAGGCACAGGGTGATAGCGAGCATGGACAGGCTCATCAGCCAGCAGCTCGCGATCTCCAGCGACTGCGCCCGCGCGCCGTTGCCCTCCGGGCGCCCACGCAATGCCGGCACGGCATAGGAGATGATCGCCATGTTGATCATCGCGTACGCACCGAAGAAGGCGAGATGGCCGTGAGCGGCGGTGAGCTGGGTCCCGTGGGTGTAGTAGTTCACCGGCGCGAGGGTGTGCAGGAAGCCCCATACACCGGCGCCGAGGAAGGCGACGATGGAGGTGCCCAGCGCCCAGGTGGTGGCTGCCCGGTTGGTGTGGTTGCGCCGGCGCCGGCGGACCATGTTGATCGCGAAGAGCATCATCATGAAGAACGGCAGCGGCTCGAAGGCGGAGAATACCGAGCCGATCCACAGCCAGTATTCCGGCGGGCCGATATAGAAGTAGTGATGGCCGGTGCCGAGGATTCCGCTGATCAGCGCCATGGCGATGATCACGTACAGCCACTTCTCGATGACCTCACGGTCCACGCCGGTGGTCTTGATCAGCACGAATGCCAGGATACTGCCCATGATCAGTTCCCAGACACCCTCGACCCACAGGTGCACGACCCACCACCAGAAGTACTTGTCCAGGGTGAGCGAGGCCGGGTTGTAGAAGGCGAACAGGAACATCACCGCCAGGCCCACGAGTCCGGTGATGAGCACCATGTTGATCACGGTCTTGCGGCCGCGGAGGATCGTCAGCCCCACGTTGTAGAGAAAGCCCAGCGTCACGACCACGATGCCGATCTTGGTGATGGTGGGCTGCTCCAGGAACTCCCGGCCCATGGTGGGGAGCAGGTCATTGCCGGTGAGCTCGGCGAGCCTGGCATAGGGCACCGCCAGGTAGCCGATGATCGTCAGCGTCCCGGCCGCGGCGAAGACCCAGAACAGCAGCCTGGCGAGCCACGGGCTTTCCAGATCGCGCTGGGCTTCCTCCGGAACGAGGTAGTACGTCGCGCCCATGAATCCGAACAGCAGCCACACGATCAGCAGGTTCGTGTGCACCATGCGCGCCACGTTGAAGGGGATCAGCGGAAACAGGAAGTCCCCGATGACGTATTGCAGGCCCATGATCAGACCGAAGGCCACCTGGCCGATGAACAGGATGATGGCGAAGACGAAATAGGGCATCGCCACTGCTTGGCTTTGGTATTTCATACGCAGGGTCTCCTTGGCGTCGCGCTCAGCCTTCCACGTTCGGCGGCCAGTCGTTGTCGTCGATGCGGGATGTCCAGATCAGGAACTCCGCCAGCGCGTCGATCTCCTCGTCGGTGAGGTTGAACTGAGGCATCTGCCGCCGTCCCGGGGCGCCCGTGGGCTGAGCGTTCATCCAGGCATGGAGGTAGCCCTTGAAGGCGGCCTCGTCGCCCATGCCACGGCGTTCGAACACGTTGGCGAGCTCCGGGGCGAAGTAAGCGCCCTCGCCCATGATCGAGTGGCAGCCCACGCAGTTGTTCTCTTCCCAGACCGCTTTGCCCTCGGCGACGGCCGGGGTGAGCGTTTCGCGGTTGTCGCGCTCGGACAGCGCAATGACGGTGTCGAACGACAGCCCGAGGAACAGCAGGATGAAAAAGAGGCTGCCGCCGTAGTAGATGTTGCGGGCCATGCCCTTGGTAAAGCGTTCAGACATACGCGGGCTCCTTTAATGATACATATAATATGAATTTTATTGGGTGTACGTTCGCATGCCGGGATGCCGTCACTCGCCCAGGTGGGCCCGCACCACGTCCATCAGCGCTTCCAGGGTGACCGCGTCGTCGGTCAGCGGCTGCGCCAGGCAGGCCTCGCAGGCGGTCAGCGGGTTAACGCCGCGGCTGATGAGTCGGCCCGCGTGGATGAGCAGGCGCGTGGAGGCCGATTCCTCCAGGTCGTGCTGGTCGAGTCGTCTGAGCGCACCCGCCAGGCCCACCAGTTGCGCGGCGGTGTCACGGTCGAGCCGCGCCTCCTCGGCGACGATCTCCGTCTCGACCGCCGCGCTCGGGTAGTCGAAGGCGAGTGCGACGAAGCGCTGGCGGGTGCTGGGCTTGAGACCTTTCATCAGGTTGCGGTAGCCCGGGTTGTAGGAGACCACCAGCAGGAAATCCGGGTGCGCTTCCAGGCGCTCGCCGGTTGCGTCCAGGGGCAGGATGCGGCGGTCGTCGGCGAGCGGATGGAGCACGACGGTGGTGTCCTTGCGCGCTTCGATGATTTCGTCGAGGTAGCAGATGCCGCCCTCGCGCACCGCGCGGGTGAGCGGGCCGTCCTGCCAGTAGGTGCCGTGGGCGCCTATTAGGTGGCGGCCGACCAGGTCGGCGGCGGTGAGGTCGTCGTGACAGGCCACCGTGTGAACGTCACGGCCCAGGCGTTCGGCCATGTACTCCACGAACCGTGTCTTGCCGCAGCCCGTCGGCCCCTTGATGAGGACCGGCAGCCGGTTGTCGGCGGCGGCCTCGAACACGGCGACCTCGTCGCCGCAGGGGCGGTAGTGGACGGGCCGGTTCGGGCGGGGGGTGTCGACGGCGATTGCACTCATGCCAGTGGTCCTGAAGTCATTGTCTTTAAAATGTATTATATATACTTCTTTTGGCCTTCGCCACTCCCGCAAAGGCGGGATTTTCCCCGCCGCTTATCCGGGCTGGCCGTCGGCGCGTGGCCGGTTGAGAACGGGGCCGTAGGCGAACACAAAGCCCACGAACGCGGCGGCCCAGGCTGCCGCTGCCAGCTGCAGGGCCAGCGTCCCGCCGCCCATGGCCGAGACGACGCGGAGCACTGCGGCGAGATTCACCGCCGCGTAGATGAGCGTGGCGCCACGCCGCAGAATGAGGCCGTGACCGGTGTGCGCGACGGCCACGCGGGTCATGACGCCGATGATCATGACTCCGATCGCGCCGACGCCCAGGGCGTGAATCCAGACACTGGCGCCGATGTCCGTCGTGAATGCCGCGAGGCCGCGCAAAAGCAGCGCGAGTACCAGCCACGCGTAGCCCAGGTGCAGGATCCAGAGCAGGGGATCGGACAGGGTGTGCCATCCCCGCCAGCCCCACAGGCGCAGCGCGTGCAAACCGGCGGCGATGAGGGCGATGACACCGGCGACGGCGCTGCCGCGCGCGATGAGGTCGACAACGATCAATGCGACCAGCGCGAGCAGTGCAGAGCGGTCGACGTTGGTCGACTTGCGTACACGGGCGGGATCGCCGCCGTGTCGGGCGAGCCAGTTCGTGGTGAACGCCGGCGTAATGCGGCCGCCGATGACGGCAATGAGCAGTGCCGTCAGGTCGAGACCCATGAGCTCGCCGACGCGCGCGAACGCGGGCGAGGCGCCCAGCAGAGCCGCATGCATCAGTGCGTTGCCGCTGGCGAACACCAGCAGTACCGCCACCAGGGGCAGGTTGCGGCGATTGCCGGCGCGACGGAGGGTACGCCAGGCGACCGCGGCGAGCACGGGCAGGAATGCCAGATCCACGATGGTCACCGCGATTGCCGGCAGCCATGCGGTCAGCGCGAAGGCGAGCCGGCCGGCGAGCCAGAGAGCGGCGAGCGCGAGCAGTGCCCATCCCCTGGGGGGCGCCAGCCCGGTCCAGTTGGCCATGGCCGTGAGCAGGAATCCGGCGATGGCGGCGGGGACGAATCCGTAGATCATCTCGTGGGCGTGCCACCATAGCGGAGAGAGGTCCGCCGGCATGGGTATCCGGCCGGTGAGCATTGCCAGCCAGGCGAGCACGACGCCACCGGCGAACAGGCTCGCAAGCATGAAGAACACGCGAAAGGGGTAGGCGAGCAAATGCGAGTGGGGCATGGCCATCGACTCCCAGGAGCGGACCCCGCGCCGGTTGCTGTCAGCGGTTCGAGCGCGTACCGTTTGAACATTCATTTTATATGAATCTTATCACCCGGGAAGCACCTGTGTATGCCACCGATCGTCGTATGCTTGATCTCGATCAATTCTGGCGTTGGCTCTCGGCCAGGCCCTGAAGCGGGCAGGGGGGAGGGGCCGGCACATTGAGCGGCGTCTGTAGGCGCCACCGCCGCAGCGGTTTTGATCGGGTGGCGCGACGAGTCGCCTCGCGGTCAGGCGGCTACCGATTCGACGCGGTTACGCCCTGCGCTCTTGGCGGCATACATCGCAGTATCCGCTCGCGCGAGCATGGTTTCGAAGTCCCTGTCGCCGGGGGCGAACGTGGTCACGCCGATGCTGACGGTCAGCCGTAAAGCCTCGCCACCGGCCGCCACCGGGCTGTGCAGGATGCAGTCCCGCAGTCGTTCGGCGATTGTTGTGGCGGCATTGATGTCGGCATCCGGCAGCAACAGCACGAACTCTTCGCCGCCGATACGGCTAGCCAGATCGCCCGCGCGGCATTCGCTTTCCAGCAATGCGGCTATGGCCTGCAGGGCGTGATCGCCTACAGCGTGGCCGTAGTGATCGTTGACCGCCTTGAAATGATCGATGTCGATCAGCAGCAGGCTCAATGCCGCGTCGCCACGTCGCGCGCGGGCCACTTCCCGTGCTGACTGGGCGAGCAGTTCGCGACGATTGGGCAGACCCGTGAGGGGATCGGTGCTGGCGAGCGCACGCAGGGCGGCTTCGGCGCGCTTGCGTCCGGTGATGTCCCAGTACTGCCAGAGGTGACCCCGGTGCTCGCCCTCCAGAAAGACCGGCGTGTACGTGCGCTCGAGCACGCGGCCGTCGACGGTTTCGAGCTCTTCGCCGCGGACGGGTTGCTGCCGGCTCAGGCAGGTTTCGATGCCGGTGACGAAGCGCTCGGGGTCGCGGAACAGCGCTTTGACCTGGGTGGCAGTATCCGTGCAGTCGACTCCGATCAGGCTCTCCGGGGCCGCGGGTATGCCGAAGAGATCGCAGAAAGTGCGGTTCGCCAGCACGACCCGGCGACGTTCATCCTCCACCAGGATGCCGCCACCGAGGTTCTCGATCAGTGCCGCGAGTCGGCGTTCCGCGGTCTTCGCTGCCATTTCCGCGGCTTTGTGTTCGGTTATATCCAGCACCGTGCCCGTGACGAGCATGTCACCGCGATCGCTGTGCACGCTTTCGCCACGCATGGAGACGGTATGGACGAGGCCGTCCGGATGGCAGACGCGGAACTCGGTATCGAAAATGTCCGGCGCTTGCTCGACCCCGTGCAGGGCCTGATCGACGGCCTGGCGATCCGCGGGGTGAACGCGCTCCAGCAGGATGCTCATTGCCGGAACATCGACATGGGACAACGCGAAGATGTGGCGCAGCTGACGGGACCACGTCATTGTGCCGGTCGCCGGTTGCCACTCCCAGCTTCCCAGGCGTGCGACGCGCTGCGCCTTGGCCAGGCGCTCGCGGCTGCGACGCAGGGCGGCCTCGGTGTTCCGTAGCTCCGAGATGTCATGCAGGGCGGTGACGGCACCGATCACCCGCTCGCCTCGCAGCATCGGCGTGGCGATCGCGGAGACCACGCGTCTGCCGCCATCGTCGGCGTGCAGCGGTATGTCGGATTGTCGGTGTCGCGCGCGTTGGCGCATCGCCTGTGTTGCCGGATTCCCGGGGGGCTGGCCCACCGCGGCCTGACGGAAGAGGGTGTCGACGCTGCGGCCCAGTGCAGCGCGGGGTGTCGTGTTGAGCATCTGCGCTGCCGCCGGGTTGATAAATGTCACGCGGGCGCGCTCGTCGATGACGCAAACGCCGTCGGCGAGCACGTCGGTGATCTCCAGCAGTCGCCGTTCACTCTCGGCGAGTGCCTGAAGCGCCTGCTGACGCGGCGTGACGTCGATCTCGCTGACGACGATCATGCGTTCGCCGGAATTCGGATCCGACGATACCCGGAGGTCGAGCTGATGCAGGCGCGCACCTTGGTGGCTGTCGGTCCAGGCGTCGGTCAGACATCGACCCTCATGCCACAGGGTCGCCTCGATGCGCGCCCATTCACGGTGGTCGTGGATGCGCGCAGCCAGCTCGCGCGTCCGCCCGAACGCGGATTCGGCGGCGGGGTTGGCGGTCAGCATGTGTCCCGTCGTGTCGTACAGTGAGATCATAACGGGGGTGTGACGCAATGCCTCCAGGTGGCGGAGGGTGTGGGTATCGGCCGTCTTCTCGTCGCGGATGCCTTCGACGAGCATGGCCATGCGGCCATCGTCGAGGCGGTAACCCGAGCAGCGGCAGTCCACGGAGACAGGGTGTCCGTGGGGATAGAACGTCCACGACTCGCGGATCTCATGGCCCGCGTGGAAACCCGCTAGATAATTGGCGAGTCGGGTACGCACCGCCGCCGTCATCTCCGAGGAGAAGTCCCGGGCGGTCAGTGTTTCCAGTCGGTCTGCGCCCCACAGTTTCAGGGCGGCCGCGTTCGCCCAAACCATCCGTTCACGCTCGATATCGAACACCCACACGGCCGTGCCCAGCCGTTCGGCGATATGGCCCGGATCGAATGCCATGAGTGCTCTGCCCCCGATGGCGCGGTGCCCTGTTCGTCCCCATTGTAGTGTTCCGGGTTGCGGGATTGCCCGCATGTCCACGGGGTGCTTGATGCAAATCAAAGCCGTCGCTGCTGCCGAACACTCACGATGCCGTGTATTGCGACGACGAGGACGATTCCGATGGAGCTGGTCTGTCCCGCCGGCAGCCTGCCGGCGCTGCGAGCCGCCGTGGACAGCGGTGCCGACACGGTCTACACGGGGCTGCGCAACCGTACCAACGCCCGCAACTTCCCTGGGCTGAACTTTACCGCGGCGCGTCTGCGTGAGGGGGTCGATTACGCGCATCGTCGGGGTACGCGGGTGCTGATGGCGATCAACACTTACCCGCAGCCTTCGGGGTGGCGGGAGTGGACGGCCTGCGTGGACGAGGCCGCGGATCTCGGTGCCGACGGCGTGATCATCGCGGATGCGGGGTTACTCGATTACGCTGCGCGCACTCACCCGGCGCTGCCCCGTCACCTCTCGGTGCAGGGATCGGCCACCAGCCATGAGGCATTGCGTTTCTACCATGAGCTCTTCGGTATACGTCGCGCGGTGCTGCCCCGGGTGCTGTCGCTCACCCAGGTGTGCAGGCTCGCCGCCGATGCGCCGGTGGAGCTCGAGGTCTTCGGTTTCGGCTCGCTGTGCATCATGGCCGAGGGGCGCTGCCTGCTCTCGTCCTATGCCACGGGGGAGTCGCCCAACACGGCGGGCGCGTGTTCCCCTGCTGCGTACGTGCGCTGGAACGAGCGCTCCGACGGGGTGCTCGAGTCACGCCTCAACGGCGTGCTCATCGACCGCTTCGATCCCGGCGAACGCGCCGGCTATCCGACCCTGTGCAAAGGCCGTTTTACCGTCGGTGCGCATACCGGCCACATTCTCGAGGAGCCGGTGAGCCTGAATACCCTGGCGTTGCTTCCGGACCTGCGCCAGGCCGGCATCACGGCGGTCAAGCTCGAGGGGCGCCAGCGCAGCCCCGGCTACGTGGCACGGATCGTCCGCGTCTGGCGGAACGCCATCGATCGGTGTGCTGCCGATCCGCAGGGCTACAGCGTCGATCCGGCCGAGGACGAGGTGCTCGCGGGGCTATCGGAAGGGGCGCAGACAACGCTGGGCGCCTACCATCGGCCGTGGCAGTGAGGAGATGGCAATGACCGGCAAACCGCGCATCGCTCTGGGTCCCTGCCTGTACTTCTGGCCCCGGGCCGAAACCGAGGCGTTCTACGCCCGCGTCGCCGACGCCCCGGTGGACATCGTCTATCTGGGGGAGACGGTGTGCCCCAAGCGTCGCGAGATGCGCCTTTCCGACTGGCTCGCTCTGGGCCGTGAGCTGGCCGGGGCCGGCAAGGAGGTGGTGCTGTCTTCGCTGACCCTGCTGGAAGCCCGCTCGGAGATCGGCGCCCTGAGGCGACTCTGCGATAACGGCGAATTCCGGGTGGAGGCCAACGATGTCGCGGCCGTCCAGTTGCTGCGGGAGATGGGGGTGCCGTTCGTCGGCGGTGCCTTTCTCAACATCTACAATGCCGCAACGCTGCGGCTCTACCGCCGCGAGGGCATGCAGCGGTGGCTGGCGCCGCTCGAATGCGATCGGGACACCCTGGCGGCGCTGCTGACGGAGGCCGGTGACGACGCCCCGGAGACCGAGGTGTTCGCCCACGGCCGCCTGCCGCTGGCCTGGTCGGCGCGTTGCTTCACCGCCCGCTACCATAACCTGCCCAAGGACCAGTGCGGACTCCGTTGCCTGGACTATCCGGAAGGCATCCCCGTGCACACGCGCGAAGGTGAGCACCTGTTCACCATCAACGGCATTCAGACGCAGTCAGGGCGTGTCTGCAACCTTTTGCCGCAGTGGCGCGACCTCCAGCGTTGTGGGGCGGACGTGCTGCGGGTCAGCCCCCGGCCGCAGGGAACGCAGGCGCTGCTTGCCGCGCTGGACCGGACGATGCGCGGTGACGACGACGCCCTCGCAGCAGTGAACGAGGCGGAAGTCGAAACCTGTAACGGCTACTGGCACGGCGATGCCGGGATGGCGGCGTTGCGCGACTGATGGGCAGCGTACCCCGAAAGTGAGCGCGGTTTCCGGGTGCCGCTGTCGCCCAGGCGGTCAGCGGTCCGGCGTCGGCGGTACCTGCTCGGCGAGCTGACGTAGCAGTGGCACGCTGCCCGGAGGCAGCGATTCGAACGATGCGCTGTCGAGGGCATTCTTGACCGTCAGCCCGAGGGCCGTATCCCCCGAGAGCTGGAGTCGGCGCCGAAAGAAAAGCGTGTCCGGGTCGCTGAGCTGGGCGGCGACCAGCAGCAGATCCTCCATTTCCGCACCGATGGTGACGACGGCCGGACCCGCTCCCGCCGGGCGGACGGCGTGCCCGCGTACGGTTACGCGCAGCGTCAGCGTCGGCCGGCGCAGACTGACTGCCACGACCTTTCCCTCCAGTTCCTCGAGATCCCCGTCGGCGAGGGCCTGACGCAGAACCTGTGTCGCCAGGCAGGCGGCCATCGCGTTGAGCACGGGCGCCGGTAGCAGACGCAGCGGGGCGGCGAGACAGGCGGGACGTGGCAGAGAGAGCGGCATCCGGGTGCTCCGTGGCGGTGTCGCGTTTCCTATCGTTTTCGCCCTTCATCATTCCTTGCGGCGATCCGCGCTGCATTGAGCCAGCTCAAATCCCGCCTGTGCCAATCAGTTGCCGACTGCCGCGCCATGAGTTGACGTTGATCAAGGTCGAGCGCCTGGTGATGTATATTCTTTTTTGGTGCTAGCAAATTAATTTTCATTCTAAATGGGAATATGCATATGACGACTGACACCTCTCCCGCCCGCCACACCGTCGTCATCGTCGGCGGCGGCACAGCCGGGATCGGGCTTGCGTCCGCCCTCCTGCGCCGTGACCCGGCGTTGGACATCGCTGTGGTGGAGCCCTCCGACGATCATTGCTATCAACCGGCTCTGACGCTGGTCGGCGCCGGCTACTATCCGCTCGAGAAGACCATGGGAGAAACGGCGGCGGTGATGCCTGCCGGCGTTACATGGCTACGGGAGGCCGCGGCGGTCTTCGACGCCCGGGCCCGCACGGTGGAGCTGGCCAACGGGCAGGTGATCGGCTACGAACACCTGGTCCTCTGCCCGGGGCTGGAATGCGACTGGTCGGCGATCGACGGTTTGACCGAAACCCTCGGCCGCAATGGTGTCACCAGCAACTATCATCCGCAGACCGCTGCTTATACCAGCGAGTGCCTGCGTGAATTCAAGGGTGAGCGCGCGTTGTTCACCCAGCCGGCCATGCCGATCAAGTGCCCCGGGGCACCCCAGAAGATCGCCTATCTCGCTGCCGATCGCCTGCGCCGGCAGGGTCGGCTCGGCGACGTGGACATCCAGTTCTGCCTCGCCGGCGACAAGCTGTTTTCGGTGGACGCTTTCGTCGAGCCGCTATTGGCGGTGGCGGAGCGTTACGGCATCCGCCTCGGCTATCGCAAGGAGCTCGTCGCCGTCGAAGGGGATCGCCGGACCGCCCATTTCCGGGTCAGCGATGGGGCGGGGGGGCATTCCGAGGTCAGCGAGTCGTTCGATCTGCTCCACGCGGTGCCGCCGCAGCGTGCGCCCAGCTGCATCCGCCACAGCGCCTTCGCCAACGAGCAGGGGTTCGTGGCCGTCGATCACGGAACACTCCAGCATCCGGAGTACGAGACCGTCTTCGCGCTGGGTGATGCCGCGGGCACGCCGAATTCCAAGACGGCGGCTGCCGTGCGTGCACAGATCCCGGTGGTTCGGGACAACCTGTTGGCGGCGATCGCGGGCAGGCAGGCGACGGCGCGGTATGACGGCTACGGTGCCTGTCCTCTGACCACGGCGAAGGGCCGTGTGATCCTGGCCGAGTTCGGCTACGGCGGCGTGCTGAAGCCCTCGTTCCCCGTGGACCCGACGCGGGAGCGGCGCAGTATGTGGCATTTCAAGCGTGATTTCCTGCCGTGGTTTTACTGGCAGTGGCTGCTCAAGGGGCGTCCGTTCGCCACGGCGCAAAGCTGAATTCCGCGGTGCCCCTTTGCGGCGGATGCGAAGACCCTCATGCTCGTATACAGCATCGAGGCGACGACACGGAGCGCAATCATGGCTGCCACGATCCGGACCAAGCGTATCTATGATCCGGTCGAGTCCGATGACGGCACCCGAATCCTGGTCGACGGTATCTGGCCGCGCGGCGTGCGCAAGGACGACGCGCACGTGTCGCGCTGGCTGCGCGACGTGGCACCGTCCAAAACGCTGCGTCAATGGTTCGGCCATGATCCGCAGCGATGGGAGGAATTCCGGCAGCGTTATCGCGGCGAGCTCGCCGGGGTGCCCGAGCGTCTCCGGGAGCTGATGACGCTGGCGCGCCAGGGCCCTCTGACCCTGGTCTTCGCGGCCCGTGATCGTGAGCACAACCAGGCCGTGGTCCTGCGGGAGGTACTTCTCGAAGAGCTGGCGGTCGAGGACGAGCCGAACGAGCCGTCCTCGCCCGTGTGCTATTCGCACCGGTTTCCGGACGCCAGGCGTTGACGCCGCCGCGGCTAACGCCCGTGCAATCTCAGTGGCAGTGTCGCGAAACCGGTAGCGGGATACGTCTGCGGTGTTGGCGCGTGCTCGGGGTGATGCTCGATGGTCGTTGTCGCCGCGAGTAGCTCTTCGAGCGCCACGCGCAGCTCCAGGCGTGCCAGCGGTGCGCCCGGGCAGACGTGAATCCCGTAGCCCCAGAGCAGGTTCGAGGATTGGTCGCGATCCGGCCGGTAGGTCGTGGCTTCGTCGAAGGCTTCCGGGTCGCGATTGGCGGCGGGCCACATGACGGTGATGCGTGAGCCTGCCGGGATGCGCTGTCCGCCGATTTCCACCTCGCGGGTGGTACGCCGGCGGTTGCTCGGCAGCGGGCCGTGCAGACGCAGAATCTCCTCGACGGCATCGGGGATGGCTGCGGGCTTGCTCCGCAGCTCGTTCTGAATGTCCGGCCGCTGCGCGAGAAACGCGACGATGATGCCCAGTGATGCTGCCAGCGTGCCCACTTCGCCCATGGTCCAGTTGCGCAGAATGCTGACGAGCGCCTCATCGCTCAGGGGAGCACCGTCGACGCGCTCGCGCATCAGCCGCGTGGTATTGTCGTCGGGCGCGTCGGCACCGGCGGTACGACGCGCCCGAAGCAGGCCCGCGACCAGCTCACGGAACTCGGCGGCGACACTGGCGAGTGCGTCGCGGTCCTGGGTTCGGGTTGCGGCCATATTGCGCTGGACCCAGTCGATGAGCTGCGCGTCGAGGCTGTTGGGCCAACCCAGGAAGGTGCACTGGGCTTGGGCGGCGAAGGGCGCGCAGAACCGCGCAATGAACTCGCCATCGGGGTGACGGACCGCGTTGCCGGCGAGGTCGCGGGCGATTCGCCTCAAGGGAAGCTCGAAGGTCGCCATCGCGTCGTCGTCGAAATACGGGGTGACGATATCGCGGTAGGCAGTGTGCTCCGGTGGATCCATGCCGTTGGGTACGGACAGGTGCCGGGAGACGGCGTTGCTAAACGTTTCGGGGTCTTGCAGGGCACGCATGACGTCGCGGTGGCGGAAGAATGACCAACCCGTGGCGTCGCTGTGGGCGATCGGGCAGTGCTCGCGCATCTCGTCGAAGACGGCAGGCGGATGGGCCGCTGATGTGTCGCCGCGTGCATCCGTGGCCGTGCGGCTCGGGTCGCTCATGGTCGCGCCTCGCAGGGTTGCTGTGGAGGTCGTGGCCGCACCGGATGATGGCGCCAGCCGGGAAGCCACGATTTAAAAAGTATCGCGCATGAATGTTTTTCGTGGCAACACCCACGCCGCCTACGCGCGCGTCGCGGTGATTACTGGGGGTTGCGTTAATGCGGCGAACGCGCTAATAAATGTATATAGGATACATTTTTATGGCGTGACCGCTTATGTCTGACCGAACGGCCTGGAACGATGGCGCTACGGCGCTGAGCTCATGCACCGACTGCGGGCTCTACCGCGTTTGTTTCTCCCGGCGTCTCGGCATGGACGAAGCCGAGGAGTGCGCCGTCGTTCATCGCAGCCCGGTGCCGGCCCCGGCCGGGGGCACGATTGCGTGGGACCCGGGCAACCTCGTGGTGCTGCGCTCGGGGGCGGTCAAGCGCAGCCGTTGCACCCGGGACGGCAACGAGCTGATTGCCGAGTTTTTCCTCCCGGGCGAGGTCATCGGCCTGCAGACGGGCGAGAAGGCGGCCGCCGACGAAGCTTTCGTGGTACTCGAACGGGCGCATTACTGCGAGATGCCGTGGGACGGCGTGCACGAGCTCATGGCGCACGATCCCGGCGTACGTCACACGGTGAGCGAGATTCTGCTGGAGTCTCTGTCGGTATCCCGCGAGCGGCTATTACGGGCCTGCCGGGGGTCGGCGCGGCAGCGGGTCGCCGCTTTTCTGCTCGACCTGGTAAGTCGGCGCGAGCGCACGCCGTCCCCCACACCGCACATCCGGCTGGCGATGGACCGCCGGGAGATCGCTGCCTATCTCGACCTCACCATCGAAACGGTCAGCCGTGTTCTCTCCCGCCTGCGTCGGGAGGGTACGATCGATTTGCGAGGACGGTGGCTGCGCGTATGCGACCGTGATGCCCTCGACGAGCTCGCCGAAGGCGGTGCGTTGCCACGCTCGATTGCCTGAGCCCGGTGCCTGCCCCGTCTTCTTCGGTATAAGCACTCAATAGCGGGCGCGGAAGTGCGGATCTCCGGGACCGATGTCATTGCGTACGGCTGCGCGTATCTCCGGGGCGATATCGGGGCTGTCCGGTTCGAGTAGCCCGCATCGCGATAGGGCCTGACGTGCGCTCGTACGCTCGTCCAGCCGCTCGTAGAGCACGCGCACAGAGCAGGGCATCCGTGCGCTGTTGTCGGCCACGCCGAGCTTGAGGCCGCTAAGGCGGGTGACCCGGCTTTTGAAGCTGGGAAACAGGATCGTCTGAGTGATCTCGTGGCCGTTGATGGATTCGTGATCGACCATGAAAATGCGATCGGTCAGGAAGAAGGCGGTGCCGAGATAGCGGTTGTGGCACGGCTTGCCGCCGGCGTGGGGTTTCATACGCTCGGTGCGTTGGTAGACGACCGTGTCGCCGCGCTGCTCCAGGCAGACTAGCGTGCGCAATAACCGCTCGGGCCGCGACATGGACCGGTAGTACTCGAAGTAGGCACCCAGATAGCGGGCCATGCCGGCGCAGCCCTGGCGGATCAGCGTCTCGGGGATGCGTGGCCCGCTCCCCGCGTGAGCCTCCCCGTTGGTCTGCGGTCGCAGGCGAATCAATGGCTTGAATTCGGCATGCGGCAGCAGAATCTCGTGCTCCTCGACGCCGAAGAAATCACAGATGCGGCGCATGGTGGCCGCCAAGGGCTTGTAACGTCCGCTCAGGTAACGGTTGAACTGTGGCCGGTTGATGTCGAGCCTGCGGCAAACGTCGGCGATCGATCGGTAGTAGCTGCACAACAGCCGCAGATTGGCCGCGAAGTCCTGGTGCACGTCGGTTCCCCTGTCGGAAGTGAGCGCGGTGATGGCGCAGTCTGGCGCAGTCGGTGCGCCGGATAGTGCGTCACTGCGCGTCAGAGCGTCAAATCCCATCCGGCCATGCGGGCTTTTAAGTTGTGTCGGACTCCGCCAACAAGAGGGGAGAGGGTCCGTGCTCGGTATTCTCAACGACTTGCTCTGGGGCAAGGTGCTGCTTGTCCTGCTCATCGCCGTCGGCATCGGCTTCACGGTGGCCTCGCGGTTCGTTCAGTTTCGCTATTTTGGCCGGATGTTCCGCATCCTGGGGGCGGGCGAAGCCTTCAAGCGCGACGCGCATGGTCATCTCAGCTCGTTCCAGGCGCTGGTGCTGTCGGTTGCCGGTCGTGTCGGCGGTGGCAACATCGCCGGCGTCGCCGTGGCCATAACGCTCGGCGGTCCCGGTGCGGTGTTCTGGATGTGGGTCGTGGGCCTGATGGGCATGGCGACCAGCTTTCTCGAGTGCACTCTGGCGCAGACCTACAAGGAAGCCGAAGGCGACGGCACCTATCGTGGCGGTCCGGCGTACTACATCGTCAAGGGGCTGGGCCAGGGCTGGATGTGGCTCGCGGGTTTGTACTCCGTGCTGTTGCTGGTCACTTTCGGGTTCGGTTTCACCGCCCTGCAGTCCTATGCCGTTGCCACGTCGTTCGGCGATGCATTCGGCGTGCCGGTGTACTACAGCGGCATCGGCCTGGCGATGCTGGTGGGTCTGATCATATTCGGCGGCATCAAGCGCATTGCGCGTATTTCCGAGTACCTCGTGCCGTTAATGGCGGGTGGCTACATCCTCACTGCCCTGGTGGTGCTGGGTCTCAATGTGGACAGAATTCCCGAGGTGGTGATCATGATCGTCCAGGGGGCGTTCGGGCTCGACCCAGCCATCGGCGGCGGTATCGGTGCGGCCATCATGATGGGCGTCAAGCGCGGGCTGTTCTCCAATGAGGCCGGCCTCGGAAGCGCACCCAACGTCGCCGCGGTGGCCTATGTGCCACATCCGGCCAATCAGGGCATCGTGCAGGCCTTCTCGGTATTCGTCGATACCGTGATCATCTGTTCGGTGACGGCTTTCGTCATTCTGCTGAGCGGTATCTACACGCCCGGCACCGGTGCCGAGGTGGAGGGCGTCGCGCTCACCCAGGCGGCACTGGCGGACCATGTTGGCGAATGGGGGCGCGACTTCGTCAGCGTGGCGCTACTGCTGTTCGCTTTCAGCACCATCCTCTACAACTACTATCTGGGCGAGAACAGCCTGAACTTCTTCAGCCGCCACAATCAGAACCTGTTCAATGTGTTCCGCGTGGCGATCATCGGCCTGGTGTGCTGGGGGGCGACCACCGATCTGGGCACGGTGTTCGGTTTCGCCGATGTGACCATGGGGCTGCTGGCGGTGGTGAATCTCATCGGGTTGATCATGCTGTTCAGGCCGGGGCTTCGTATCCTGCACGACTTCGACGCCCAGATTCGCGACGGCGCCGAACAGCCGGTGTTCGACGCCAGCAATTTCCCCGACATGAACATCGATCCCCGTTCCTGGGAATTGGAGCCCGAAGACCTGGTGCGCACGAATACGGCCGCCGGTGCCGAGGCCGCGCACGCCTCCGAATGAGCCGGCACGGTCGTCGGCCTTGTGCACGGTGCCGGATCCGCCCGCCGACGGCGGATCCGGTCTTCACGGATACGCGTTCCCGGTTGCGTCAACGACACCATGACGACATACACTGAACATGACTTACTCGGTGGTATGACGCCGTTGCGGGCGCCCGCCGTCGGCGAGGCGGCAGCCGTGTTTCCCCACCGCAACGTCGGGGTGATTGCGCCCAACGGGACCGACGCCATGCGCGACGCTTGCCGGGCTATCCTGCTCGGTCTCCGGGCGATGATCGCTCTTGGTCGGGAGCCGGCGTGATGCCGCGGCTGCTGATCGTGCACGCCGGCGGAACGATCGGGATGGTGCCTTCGGCCAATGGCTACGTGCCGACGGCCGGCTTTCCGGAACGCCTGCAGCGTCAGCTTCAGGCGCACGCGGCCGACCGCCTGCCCGGATATCGGTTGATCGAGCTGGCGCCGCTCATCGACAGCGCTGACCTGGTGCCGGACGATTGGAACCGTATCGTCGGCTGCCTGGCGACGCACTGGCATGATTACGATGGCTTCATCGTGCTGCATGGCACCGATACGCTCGCCCACACTGCCGCCGCGCTTTCGTTCATGCTGGGGCCCATCGACAAGCCAGTGGTGTTCACCGGGGCGCAGATTCCGCTGGACGAGCCGCGCAGCGACGGGCTGAACAATCTCGTCACGGCGATGTTCGTTGCCGCCTCCCCCGCAGCGCCGGCGGAAGTCTCCGTTTGCTTTCATGGCCGACTGCTGCGCGGCAACCGCGCGCGCAAGGTCCGCAGCCAGGGGTTGGACGCCTTCGACTCCCCGAATGCGCCATGGCTCGGGGAGGCCGGTATCGAGCTGACCTTCGACAGCGCACGCGCGCTGGCGCCAGGGAAGCCGATGCTCGCGCCGTTACGCTTCGACAGCGGTGCTGTGGCGGTCGTGCAGGCACACCCCGGCCTGTCGCCGCGGTTAGTGGCGGCCGTGCTCGAGGACCCCGCCGTCCGGGGCGTCGTGCTCCAGACCTACGGCGTCGGTAATCCCCCCGGCATGGACGGGACGCTTCTCGCGAGATTCGAGAGTGCCACCGCGGCCGGGCTGGCCATCGTCAATGTGACTCAGTGCCTTCAGGGCCGGGTGCACCAGGGGGCGTACGCCAGCGGTGCCGTGTTGAACGATGTCGGGGTGGTATCGGGGCGGGATATGACGCCGGAGGCCGCCGTCACGAAGCTGCAGGTTCTGATCGCTCGCCAGCTGCAGGGCGAGTCGTTGAGGCACGCGCTGGGAGAGCCGCTTCGCGGTGAGCTCACCCCGGTGTGAGCGTCGCCGGCACCCGGTGGCCGGCGGCTTCGCAGCGGACCCGGTCAGCCATGGCGGGTTTCGCCCCAGTGCACAGGGGACTCGTCAATGCCAAGCAGCGCCCGCATCTGATCGCGCCCGGTGAGCAGGTCCGCCAGGGTGTAGTCGTCCAGCACTGCGAAAAACGCCTTCAGTGCGTCGTTGAGAATGCCTCTTAGACGGCACGCAGCCGTAATCGCGCACTGGTTGTCGGGACCGAAGCATTCCACCAGGGCGCAGTCGTGTTCGGTTTCGCGTATCAATGTACCGAGGTTGACGCTGTCAGGTGAGCGCGCAAGCCGCATGCCGCCGTTTTTGCCACGAATGGTGGTGATGTAGTGACTGCGGCTGAGCCCGTAGACGACCTTCATGAGGTGGTTGCGGGAGATGTCGTGATGCTCGGCGATCTCCTTGATCGTCGCGAAACCGTCATCCTTGGTGCCGAGGTACATGAGCACCCGCAGGCAATAATCGCTGTAGAGGGTGAGTCGCATGGTCTTCGAGCGCTGCAATGAGGCGCGGTACGGGAGCGCCAGTGGTCGGGGGCGGATCAATAAATGAAGTATATAATATGTGTTTTATCTATCAAGCGCTCCACGCCTCGTCCGCCCGGCACCGGGGCGATGCTGTCCGGCCCCGGTGCTGCGACCACGGCTCACTGTTGCGGCGCGGGGCCGCCCATGATCCGGGTGAGCGTTTCCCCACGCGGCTGACCCTGTTTCTGGCGGATCCGGCCTTCCTCATTGCGATAGATGATCGTGGGCGTCGCGTAGTAGCCCATGTCGTGCATGAGGCGGTTATTGCGCTCGACCGCCGTGCGCGCGGAAGTCGGCAGATCGTCGAGTGGATGCACACCGCCGGTGGATTGAGTGCGTTCGTGTTCGGTGAGCGCCCCGGAAGGGTCGTCGGCGGCGAGCAGCGTTGCGGCCTTGGCGACGCTGTCCTGCTTGATGACACCCACCATCACGTGGCGTAGCTGCACGGCGCCGGCGTCGACCCACGGCCGCGCGGCTTGCCAGAAGCCATGACAGTACGGGCAGTTGGGGTCAGTGAACACGTAAATCACGCGCTCGGCGTCTTCACTGCCGTCAGCGATCCAGCGGCTGTCGGTCAGCCTCGACCAGACGTTTTCGGCCTGGGGTTTGCTCGCGGCCTCGGCAATACGTTTCCGGCTGAGGTTGTTGCCGTCGGCGTCGAACAGCGTTCCCACCACCGCGTGTTCGCCGTCCTCGGTGACGTAAACCGCCATGGTCCGACCGCGCAACGTGATGGTATAGCCGGTCATTCCGCCGGGGGCGTCGAATGCCTCGCCGACCCGTGCGCCCCGTTCGCTCAGCGCCTGTAGCGGTGCCGGCGCCTCCTCGGCCTGCGTGGTGGGCGTGGCGACCGCGGCCAGCGCGGCCAACAGCAGGTGCCGGTGCCAAAGGCGGGTGACGGCGACCCTGGCGACTGATTGCATGAATCGTGCTCCTTTGTGCTGTGCCCCCGGGGAGTCTACACATTCACGACCACTGCCAAGCCCGGAAGTTCGCGAAAGCAATCCCGATTCATGGTCGATCCCGACCTTGCGTCCTTGGCCATACGCTCTATACGTGTAGCAGTGCGGTACCTCGTCACAACGACGCCAATAACCAATCCGGTCCACCCACACTGTTGCGAGGCCGGAGGAGGAGGACCATGAGCAGCAAGATCTCGCGGCGCGAGTTTCTAAAGACCTCGGCCCTTGGCCTCGGCGCACTCTCGCTGGGCGCGACGGGCCGTCAGGCACGTGCCCAGTCCGCGTCGGTCCGGTGCGGTGTGGTGACTTCGCTGTCGGGGGAAAACCGCTTCGGCGGCAACCTCACCCGCCGCGGGTACGATCTCTGGGCCGAAGAGATCAACAGGCAGGGCGGTATCGAGATCGGCGGCAAGCGCTACCCGGTGGAGATGTTCTATGGCGACGCCCAGTCCAACCCGGCCTCGGGCGCGTCCGCGGCGGAACGACTGATCATTCAGGACGAGGTGAACGTCATCTTCGGGCCGTACACCTCCGGCGTGACGCTGGCGGTGCAGCCCATCTGCAACAAATACCGGGTACCCATGATCTCCGGGTCCGCGGAGTCCCCCAAGGTCTGGCTCGACCAGCCGCCGTTCAATTTCGGCATGATTCCGGCGGTGGATCTGTCCGCCGGCAAATCGGTTCGTGTGATCAAGGACGCGGTGAGTCCGACGCCTGCCTCCATCGGGGTCGTCGGCGTGGACGAGCCGTTCTCCAATGACACCGCCATCGGCTTTCGCGACGGCGCCGAGGAGGCGGGTCTCGAAGTCACGGGTTTCGAGCTCTTTCCGGCGAAGGCGGATCTCACGCCGATCGTCACCAAGCTCAAGTCCCAGAACCCGGATATCGTGGCGGTGGGCGGTCACGAGGAAGTGCTCATCAATTTCGTCAAGACGGCCAAATCTCTGGGGTTTCGGCCCAAGGCGCTGATCATGCACTACGGCATCACGGCGCCGGCATTCGCGGACCAGCTCGGCGCCGATGCCGATGGGGTGCTGGGCATCTCGCTGTGGACGCCCGGGCTGCCATACCGGGACAGCCTCTTCGGCAGCGCGTCGGATTATGACGAGCTCTCGCATGCCCGCTGGGGCAGCCATCCGGACTATACCGAGGCGGCTTGCTCGGCGAGCGGGCTCGTGCTTCAGGATGCCGCCGAGCGCCTCGGCGAGGCGCCGCCCTGGGATCAGGCCGCGCGTGAAGGGCTCGCCAGTGCCATCGAGGCTACCGATATCGAGACGTTCTACGGGCCAGTGGCCTTCGAAACATCCGGGGATCACTTCCACAACAACACCCGGCCCGTGCCCGTGGTGGTGCAGATTACCCAGGGGCGGGTAGTGCCGGTGGCGCCGGCGAACGCGGCGGAGGGTGATATCGTCTACCCGCTGCCGGACTGGTCCTGAGTCGCAACAGAGAACGTCGGCCGCGGCACCTGCGGGCGCCGCGGCCCGTGGGGAGGCGTGCGTGGATCTTTTCCTTCAGGCGCTGGCGAACGGGATCCTTATCGGCGGTATTCTGGCCTGCCTGACGATCGGCTTTCAGCTCACGTTCGGCGTGCTCCACGTCATCGACTTCGCGGTCGGCGGCTGGGTGATGCTCGGCGGCTACGCGGCCTACTGGGCGTTGACGCTCCTCGGCCTCGATCCGTTCGCGAGCCTGCCGCTGATTTTTCTCGGCTTCGCGCTCGTCGGCCGCGCGCTGGGGCCGCTCATCTACCGCGTACGCATGAGCCGTTATGCACGCCCCGATCTGATGGCGCTGGCGCTGACCTTCGGCATCTTCATCTTCATGCGCGGCGGCGCCCTGTGGCTGTGGTCGTTCGATACCCGCAATGTGGACACCGTGATCGCCGGGCCGGCGATCCTCCTCGGGCCGGTGGCGCTTCCGGTGCTCCGGGTGGTGGCTTTCGCCGCCGCGGTGGTGGTGAGCCTCGCCGTATTCGTCTTTCTTTACCGCACCCGCTTCGGCCTCGCAGTGCGCGCTGTGGCGCAGAACCGCGAGACCGCGGGGCTGATGGGCGTGGACGTGCGCCGGGTCTCGGCCCAGGTGTACGCCGTGTACACCGGCATCACGGCGTCGGCAGGGGTGCTCGTCGCCACTATCTTCGCGGTCAACCCGGATGTGGGCGTGCGCTATACGCTCTTCGCCTTCTTCGTCGCCGTGCTCGCTGGCCTGGGCTCGGTGGGCGGGGTGCTGGTGGCGGGGCTCTTTCTCGGGATCATGGAATCCATGGTCGCGATCTATGTGGGCACGAGCTATTCCCACCTCGCCATTTTCGGTGCTCTGTACCTGGTCCTCCTTGTCGCCCCCAAGGGCATTCTGGGACGGGGGCTGTGAGACGCTCATGAGGTATGCGGTGACGGCGGTGTGCGGACTCGCGGGCCTGGCGGTGCTGGCGGCTTTACCGATGTGGCTCGATGCCTACTCGCTTCGCATCGCCACCGGGGTTTTCATGTGGGCGGGGCTTGCCTGCGCCTGGAACATCGTCGGCGGCTATGCCGGGTACATCAGCTTCGGCCACTCCGCGTTCTTCGGCATTGGCGCCTACGCCACCGCCATGCTCATGCAACGCGGCGTCGGCTGGCCGTTTCTCGCCACGCTCCCCGTGGGGATCGCCGCCGCGGCGGCGGTGGCGGCGCTCATCGGCGCACCCACCATGCGCCTGCGCGGTGCCTACTTTGCCATCGCGACCTGGGCCTTCGCGGAGATGCTGCTGCAGCTGGTCAACGTCCTGGAGGTGACCGGCGGACCGGGGGGGCTGTCGTTGCCGCCGTTTCTCGACGAGTTCTTCTTCTACTACGTGATGCTGGCTGCCGCCGTGGCGGCCTACTTGATGGTGTGGCTGCTGATGGAGCGCTCGCGGTTCGGCTTCCGGCTACGCGCGTTGCGGGATCACGAGCCCGCCGCCGAGGCGCTCGGAATTCACACGACACTCGTAAAGGTACAGGCGTTTTCGTTGTCGGCGGCGATCACCGCGCTGTTTGGCGGTGTATTCGCCTACTGGGTGACGTTCATCAACCCCCGCTCGGTGATGGGCGGTGAGATCACCGACCAGATGGTGGTAATGGTGCTGCTCGGCGGCCTCGGCACGGTCTGGGGGCCGGCGTTGGGGGCTGCGTTGCTGTGGCTCACCAACCGCATGATCTGGGCCTCCCTGGGCGATACCACCATCTATCTGCCCATCCTGGGGCTCATCATCGCCGCGGTGGTGCTTTTCCTGCCCAACGGGCTGGTCAGCCTGCTGCCGGGCGGCGGCAGACTAAGGCGGCGCGGGAGGAAGCTGCTGGCCGGAATGGTGCGCAAGTTATGAGTGCGGGTGCAGGGCAGCAGGCCGTTCTGTCCGTGGAAGGGCTGGTGCGCCATTTCGCGGGAATCACGGCGGTCAACGGCGTGAGCCTCGCAGTCAGTGGCGGCGAGATCGTGGGGGTGATCGGCCCCAACGGCAGTGGGAAGTCGACCCTGTTCAACCTCGTCGCCGGCGCGCTGGCGCCGAATGCCGGGCGCATCGTGCTCGATGGCCGCGTGGTGACCGGATGGCCCGCGTGGCGTGTGGCGCGGGCCGGGCTCGGCCGCACGTTCCAGATTCCCGCACTGTTCGACAACATGAGCGTGCGCGACAACCTGCTCGCGGCCGCCGTGGAGGGGGGCGACTGGCGCGGCGCTCCGAAGCGGGCGGACGCGGCGCTGGAGCTGCTGCAAATCGACCACGTCGCTGACAACCGGGCCTCGGAGCTTTCCGGCGGACAGCAGAAACTGGTGGAGTTCGCCCGGGTGAGCATGCGCGAGCCCCGGCTCGTGCTGCTCGACGAGGTGACCGCCGGGGTGCATCCGAACATCCGCCGGATCATTCTCGATGCAGTACGCACGCTTCAGCGCCGCGGGGTGACGTTTCTGCTCATCGAGCACGACATGGAGCTGGTACGCGAAGTGTGTGGCCGCATCATCGTCATGGATTTCGGCGAGGTGGTCGCGGAGGGGGATTTCGCGACGATTGCCAGCGATGCAGAGGTCCGGCAGGCGTATCTGGGGCGGACACAATGAGCGACGGTCTCGAAGTCAACGGCCTGGTCACCGGCTACGGCAAGCAGGAGATCGTTCACGGCGTGTCGCTGTCGGCGCAGGCCGGTCACATCACCTGTGTGTTCGGGCCCAATGGCAGCGGTAAATCCACCGTCATCAAGGCGATCGCCGGCGCGTTGCCGGCCTGGTCCGGGCGAATTGTCATCGACGGTACGGATATCACCTCGGCACCGGTGCACCGGGTGGTGCGTCATGGTGTGGTGATGATGCCCCAGGGAGGTGGCGTGTTCCCCCGGCTCACCGTCGAGGAGAATCTGCGGATGGGCGGCTACTCCATCGCCGATGCGGCACACGTGGAAGAGCGGGTCGACGCGCTGATCGAGGAGTTCGAGAGTCTCAAACGCCGGCGGCGGGTGGCGGCGGGCTCGCTCTCCGGCGGCGAGCAGATGATGGTCGCCATTGCCCGGGCATTGGTGCCGGAGCCGATGTTCGTGCTGCTCGACGAGCCGTCGGCCGGGCTATCGCCCGCCATGGTGCACGACACGATAGACCGGGTGAGGACGCTGCGCGAGCGCGGCGTGGGCGTGATCATGGTGGAGCAGAATATCCGCGAGGCGCTGCCGGTGGCCGACAGCATTTACATCCTCGCGGGCGGCCGCGAGCAATTCAGCGGTTCGCCGGCGGATATTCGCGACGACGCTCAGCTGATGGCGCTCTACATGGGTGGGTGAGGGCTCAGTCGGCGCTGGCGGTCACGCTGCTGACCGCGCGCACGGGGTTTGCCGGTCGGACCACGAACAGGAAACTCGCGAGGGTACCGACGCCCATGACCCCTATGATGAAGGCCATCGAGTGCGAGGTACCGTCGTGGAGGGCGCCGACCAACGCGCCCGCGCCGGCGGCCACCGCCATCTGGATGAAGCCGAGCAGGGCGGAGGCGGATCCCGCCATGCTTGGAAACGGTCCGATGGCGCCGGCCATGGCCTGGGGCATGACGATGCCCACGCTCATCATGAACAGCATGTGGGGGCCGATCACCGCGGCGATGTGGTAGACGCCCGCCGCCGAGAGTGCGGCCATGCCGATGCCCGCCGTACAGGCAAGCAGGCTGCCGCAGAGCATGAGCCGGTTGACGCCCCACCGCCGGCTCAACTGCCCGGCGAAGATGGTGCCGCTCATGTAGCCGAAGACCACCAGCATGAAGTAGAGCCCGTAGCGCTGCTCGGGCACCCCCAGGAACTCGATGAGCACGAACGACGAGCCCGAGAGGAACGCGAACAGGCCGCCGAACACGAAGGCGCAGGCAAGCGTGTAACCGACGAATGTGCGGCTGCGCAGCAACGCCGCGTAGTTCGCCAGGATCACGCCCGGGCGAATGGGCTGACGATTGTCGGCGGACAGTGGTTCGGGCAGAGCGACAGCGACCAGGGCAGTGATTACCACCGCGTAGACGGCGAGCACGGCGAACAGCGACGGCCAGCCCGCGGCGACGAGCAGATAGCCGCCGGCGATGGGAGCCACCGCCGGGGCGAGGGCCATGGCGGTAGCCAGGTGGGAGAGCACCCGGGCGGCCTCGCGTGGGCCGTGGATATCGCGCACTGCCGCGCGCCCGAGCACGGGGCCGGCGCAGCCGCCGAGCGCCTGGAGGAATCGCAGTGCGATCATCGCCTCGATGCTGGTCGCCAGTGCGCAGCCCACGGTGGCTAGCACGAACAGGACCAGGCCGACCAGGATCACCGGTTTGCGGCCGAAACGGTCCGCGAGCGGTCCGTAGATGAGCTGCGAGAGTGCGAAGCCGAGCATGTAGATACTCAGCGTGAGCTGCACCTGATCCGTATCCGCGTTCAGTGCCCGACCGATGGCCGGCAGCGCTGGCAGGTACATGTCCGTTGCCAGTGGCCCGACAGCGACCAGAGCGGCCAGCAGCAGTGTCGTCGCGGTGGATTTGGGTTGCAGCATGCTGTGTGCTCCGTGTTCGAGAAGAGAAAGGGGCGTTGTTTTTAGTTTCAAGCGTCAAGTTTCAAGTCGGAAGTGGCGAGGCGCTACCCGCGGCGCCGTTACCACGGGCGACTTGGAACTTGCCACTTTGAACTTGTAACTGACGCCACGGTTACCCATGACGGCGGCGAGCTCGCTCGCACTCGAACTCGGCCCCCAACGAAAAACGGCCCGAGCGTATCGGGCCGTTGTCGGTTCGGGTCGTCGGTGGCCGGTCACTTGGGACGCTTGTCGATCACTCGTTTGGCCTTGCCCTGGGAGCGCTCCACCTCGCCCGGGTTCAGCACCCGCGCTTCGGTGCTGATGCCGATGTAGGACTTTATATGGTGCTGGAGGTCCTTGGCGATGGCGATCTTTTCTTCGTCGTCGATCTCGCCCAGGTCCTGACGCGGCTCCACGTACACCGCCACCTTGTCCATGTGCCCCTCGCGCCAGACCTCGATCTGGTAGTGCGGTGCAAGCTGGCCTTGCTTGCAGATCCGCTCCTCGATCTGGCTGGGGAACACGTTCACGCCACGAATGATTAGCATATCATCGGAACGCCCGGTAATGCGGCCCATCCGACGCATGGTGCGGGCGGTGCCCGGGAGCAGCTGGGTGAGGTCGCGCGTGCGGTAGCGGATGATGGGCAGTGCCTCCTTGGTGAGGCTGGTGAACACCAACTCGCCTTCCTCGCCGTCGGGCAGCACCTCGCCGGTCTCCGGGTCGATGATCTCGGGGTAGAAGAGGTCCTCCCAGATGGTGGGCCCGTCCTTGGTCTCGACGCATTCCTGGGCGACGCCCGGGCCCATCACCTCGGAGAGGCCGTAGATGTCGACGGCGTCGATGTCGAAGCGCTCCTCGATCTCGGCGCGCATGGCGTCGGTCCAGGGCTCGGCGCCGAATATGCCCACCCGCAGTGAAGTCTGGCGCGGGTCGAGACCCTGGCGCTCGAACTCATCGGCGATGTTGAGCATGTACGAGGGCGTGACCATGATGATGGTCGGCTTGAAGTCCTGGATGAGCTGGACCTGCTTCTCGGTCTGGCCGCCGCTCATGGGCACCACCGTGCAGCCGAGCTTCTCCGCGCCGTAGTGCGCGCCGAGGCCGCCGGTGAACAGACCGTAGCCGTAGGCCACGTGGACCACGTCGTTGGCGCTGCCGCCAGCAGCGCGAATGGAGCGTGCCACCGCGTTCGCCCAGGTATCGATGTCGTTGCGCGTGTAGCCAACGACCGTCGGGCGTCCGGTGGTGCCGCTGGAGGCGTGGATGCGCACCACGTCGCTCATGGGCACCGCGAACATGCCGTAAGGGTAGTTGTCGCGAAGATCGTTCTTGTAGGTGAACGGGAATTTCGCGAGATCGGCTAGGGAGTTCAGCTCGTTGGGGTGCACGCCCGCGCGGTCGAAGCTCTCGCGGTAGAACGGTACGTTCTTGTAGGCATGGTTGAGTGACCAGCGCAGGCGCTCGAGCTGGATGTGGCGCAGCTCGTCGAGGCTACAGGTCTCCACCGGCTCCAGCAGGCCGCTGACAGGGACGTCGGTACGCTTCATCGTCTCTCCTCCGCAGTTCGAAAGAGGGGGGAGTAACCACCGAGACGCCAGGGGCACGAAGGTCTACAAAGATCGTTCGCGTCGGTGAGGACCGTAGGTCGGCTGCACTCGACAGCCGACGATCTCCGCGGTCCTGCACGGTGTCGGGCACCGCCTGCGCGGAAATCAGTCTCAAGTGGCACGCGGCGACCCTGCCACGGTCACCAATTCGCCGCTTTCAACTTGCCACCTTCCACTATTGTCCGTGCGATCTCGCGGCCTTTGTGGTCCCTCGTGCCTTGGTATCCTGGCGGCTATCTCCCATGCATTCGGTTGTTCAGACCCGCTCGATCACCATGGCGATGCCCTGGCCGACGCCAATGCACATGGTGCACAGCGCGTAGCGGCCGCCGCGGCGGTGGAGCTCGTTCACCGCCGCGAGCGCCAGGCGCACGCCGCTCGCCCCGAGGGGGTGGCCCAGCGAGATGGCGCCGCCGTTGGGGTTCACGTGCTCGGCGTCATCCGCAACACCGAGCATGCGCAGCACCGCGAGCGACTGGGCGGCGAAGGCCTCGTTGAGCTCCACCACGTCCATGTCGTCGATGCCGAGCCCCAGGCGCTCCAGGAGCTTCCGACTCGCCGGGGCCGGGCCGATGCCCATCACCCGCGGCGCCACGCCGGCAGTGGCCATGCCCAGCACGCGTGCCCGCGGCGTGAGGCCGTGGCGGGCGGCCGCTGCCTCGGAGGCGACGATGAGCGCGCCGGCGCCGTCGTTCACGCCCGAGGCGTTACCCGCGGTGACGCTGCCGCCGTCCTGACGGAACGGCGTCGGCAGCTTGGTCAGCGCCTCCAGCGTGGTCTCCGGGCGCGGGTGTTCGTCGGTGTCCACCACCACCGGTTCCCCCTTGCGCTGGGGGATGGTCACCGGGGTGATCTCCTCGGCGAGCCGGCCCGCTTCCATCGCCGCCCGGGTGCGTTGCTGGCTGCGCAGGGCGAACGCGTCCTGATCATCGCGGGCCACGTCGTAATCGACGGCGACATTCTCGGCGGTCTCCGGCATGGAATGGGTGCCGAAGCGCTCGGCCATGAGCTTGTTGACGAAGCGCCAGCCGATGGTGGTGTCGTGGATCTCGGCCTGGCGCGAGAACGCCTTTTCGGCCTTGCCCATGACGAACGGTGCCCGCGACATGCTTTCCACGCCGCCGGCGATCATCAGTTCCGCCTCGCCGGCGCGGACGGCGCGGGCGGCGCTGCCCACGGCGTCCAGGCTGGAGCCGCACAGGCGGTTGATGGTGGTGCCGGGCACCGTGTCGGGCAGGCCCGCGAGCAGCGCGGCCATGCGGGCGACGTTGCGGTTGTCCTCACCCGCCTGATTGGCGCAGCCGAGGATGACGTCATCCACCGCCGCCCAGTCCACGTCCGGGTTGCGGGCCAGCAGGGCCTTCAGCGGCACGGTGGCCAGGTCGTCGGCGCGTACCCTCGCCAGCGATCCGCCGTAGCGTCCGAACGGCGTGCGCAGGCCGTCACAGATATACGCCTCAGTCATCACTTACCTCCAGCCCGGGAACGAGCTGTGCCTTGGTCTGATAGGACTTGCCGCGAAATAGCGCAATTACGCGGCCGTCCTGGTTCTCCACGCGGATGTCGTAGACACCGGTGCGTCCCCCGCGCTTGCATTCCTCGCCGGTGGCGATGAGCACGTCGCCACGCTTGGCCGGTGCGAGATAGTCGATGCTCGCGCCCTGGGCCACCGTCACCTGGTTGGTGTAGTTGCAGGCGAAGGCGAATGCCGAGTCGGCGAGGGTGAATATGAAACCGCCGTGGCAGTTGTCATGGCCGTTCACCATGTCACTGCGCACGGGCATGGTGAGCCTGGCATAACCCGGCCGGATCGCCACGAGCTCCATACCCAGGCCCTGGGAGGCGAGGTCGTCGTCCCACATGGCCTGAGCGCAGCGCTCGGCCAGTGCCTGGGGGGAGAGGCGTTCGACGGTCTGTTCACTCATGGAATCCGACTCCTGCATAAACCTTGCGCCAGAGCAGCGGCGAGACCCGGTAGCGGTCCAGGCCGTAGACCACGCCCAGGCTGTCCAGCGTCTGGCAGACGTGAGGGAGGCCAATGGCGTCCGCCCAGGCGAGCGGGCCGCGCGGGTAGTTCACACCGCCGCGCATGGCGGTGTCGCAGCCGGCGGCGTCGCACACGCGTTGATTCACCGCATCGGCGGCCTCGTTGGCGAGCATGCACACAGTGCGCATGACGATGAGGCCCGGGATGTCGTCGATGACGCAGACCTCGCGCCCGAGCGCCTGGAACAGCCCCACCGCCCGTGCCAGCGCCTCCGGCGAGGTCTGGTCGGCGGCGGCGAGTACCGCGCGCCTGGCCTCGGCGAAGTCGAGCGCCAGGTCGAAGACGACGAGATCCTCCAGGTCCTCTTCCACCGCGCGCTCGGTGGCAAGTCGGCCGTCGCTGAGCGCGAGTACCGTTCCACCCACGTGGAGGTAGCCGTCCTCGCCAGCCTCGCGTTCGACGGCGATGCCCGCCGCCTCGATGGCGGCGACCAGCGGCTCGGCGACGCCAAGATCGCCTTCGACGGTGACGGTCTCCGGGCGCGGTCCGGGCTCGGCGGTCGCCGGGGCAGGGTTCGCCGCGCCCTCGCGGTAGTCGTAGAAGCCGCGGCCGCTCTTGCGCCCGAGGCGTCCCCCTTCCACGTACTCGCGCTGCAGCAGCGACGGCAAAAAGCGCGGATCCTGGTAGTAGGCGTTGAATACCGACTGGGTGACGGCGAAGTTCACGTCCTGGCCGATCAAATCCATGAGCTCGAAGGGGCCCATGCGGAAGCCGCCGGACTCCTTGAGCGCCGTGTCGATGGTGGCGACATCCGCGCCGCCCTCCTCGAGCACCCGCAGCGCCTCGGCGTAGAACGGCCGGGCCACGCGGTTGACGATGAACCCGGGCGTGGAGCGCGCGTGCACCGGGTGCTTGCCCCAGGCCGCGGCGGTGGCGTGCACGGTCTCGGCGACGGCGGGATCGGTGGCGATGCCGCTGACCACCTCCACGAGCTTGAGGATCGGCGCGGGGTTGAAGAAGTGCATGCCCACCAGCCGTTCGGGACGCTGGAGGCCGGCGCCGATGGCGGTCACCGAGATGGAGGAGGTGTTGGTGGCGAGAATCACGTCCTCGCCGCAGATCGTCTCCAGCTCACTGAAGACCTGCTGCTTGATCGCCAGGTCCTCGACGATGGCCTCCACCACCAGCCCTGCCGGAGAGAGCTCGGCGGTAGCGGTGACCGGGCGGATGCGGCTGACAATGGTGTCCACCTGCTCGCGGGTCATCCTGCCGCGCTCGATGAGCCGCTCCATGCCCGCGCGGGTGCGCTCGATGCCTTTCTCGGCGGCGCCCTCGACAGCGTCGAAGAGCAGCACCGGGTGGCCGGCGGTGGCGGCCACCTGGGCGATACCGGCGCCCATGGTGCCGGCGCCGATGACGCCGATGGTCGTGTCAGTGGTCAGTGCGCTCATGGTCTATCGGCTCACTTGCCCTGGAAATCGGGATCACGTTTGTCCATGAAGGCGGCGACGCCTTCGCGGTAGTCGTCGGTGCGACCGGCGACGCGCTGCAGGTCGCGCTCCAGGTCGAGCTGGTCGTCCAGGTCGTTGTGCCAGGAGGCGTTGATCGCGCGTTTGATGAGCGACAGTCCCTTGGTGGGCTGGGTGGCGAGATGGCGGGCGAGGGCGCCCGCCTCGTCGGCGAGCGCCTCGTCGTCGACCACCTTCCAGATCATGCCCCAGGCCTCGGCCTGCTCGGCCGGGAGCTTGTCACCGAGCATGGCGAGTCCCATGGCCCGGGCATGCCCGACCACCCGCGGCAGATGCCAGGTGCCGCCGGAATCCGGCAGCAGGCCGATCTTGCAGAACGCCTGGATGAAGCTCGCCGAGCGCGCGGCGAGCACGATGTCGCAGGCGAGCGCCAGGTTCGCGCCGGCGCCGGCGGCCACGCCGTTGACGGCGCAGACCACCGGCATCTCCAGCGACTTCAGCTTGCGGATGAGCGGGTTGTAATTCTTCTCGATGGATTCGCCCAGATCCGGCGCCTCGGCGCCCGGGGCCACGTTGCGGTCGGAGAGGTCCTGACCGGCGCAGAAGCCGCGGCCGGCACCGGTGATGAGCAGGCAGCGCACGTTCTCGTCGCGCTCGGCGGCCTTGATGGCCGCGCGCACTTCCTCGTGCATCTGCGCGTTGAAGCTGTTCAGCGCCTTCGGTCGGTTGAGCGTCAGCGTGGCGGCGCCGGCGTCGACGGAATACTCGATGGTCTCGTAGCTCATGGCGGTCTACCGTCCCTTGAACTCGGGCTTGCGCTTATCCATGAAGGCGCTGAGGCCTTCCTGGCGGTCTTCGGTGGCGGCGAGGATGGTGAAGGCCTGGCGCTCCAGACGCAGGCCAGCGGTGAGGTCGGTGTCGAAGGCCTTGAGCAGCACATCCTTCGCCTGGCGCACGGCCATGGGCGACTTGGCGGCGATCTTGCCTGCGAGGTCGTGGGCACGCTCGATGGTGGCTTCCCGTGGGGTGATCTCGGCGACCAGGCCGGATGCGAGCGCGGTGCGTGCGTCGATCCACTCGCCGGCGAGCACCATTTTCATGGCGAGCGACTTGCCCACCGTGCGAATCAGGCGCTGGGTGCCGCCGGCGCCCGGGATGATTCCCAGGTTGATCTCCGGCTGGCCGAACTGGGCGTTGTCCGCGGCGATGATGATGTCCGCGTGCATGGCGAGCTCGCAGCCACCGCCGAGGGCATACCCATTGACCGCCGCGATGAGCGGCTTGGGGAACTGCGCGATACGCTGCCAGTAACCCGGACGGGTGTCTTCCACCACACCCTTGAGGTCCAGCTCGGCGAGCTCGCCGATGTCGGCACCCGCGGCGAAGACTTTCTCGCCGCCGGTGAGAACCACCGCGCGCACGCCCTCGTCGGCGGCCGCCGCATCCAGCGCCTCGGCGAGCTCGCGAAGCAGGTTGGTGCGCAGCGCGTTCCGCGCCTTGGGGCGGTCGAGGGTGATCTGCAGGACATGCTCCGCCGTCCCTTCGACGACGATGTCCTCGTATTCGGCCATCTTGCCCCTCCTCGTAGATGCTCGGGTTGGCCGTGGGTGGGATGAAGGAAACACGACATGACGCTGTAACCAACCACATTCGGTATCGCGTCTATGCGGCCACCGGCGTGGCCGGCCGGAAGGCTCTCCATCCCCCGTCACAAAGGGTCGTCGCCGGCATCGGCGTGACTCGGCCACGACCGGGCAAAGACTACCGCAGTGCGGAAATAGGTTACAAGAAGTTCATTGACAGAGGTCAAATACGTATCAAAATACGGTCCACGTATCGCAGCATCGCGACTGGCTTCATGCACACTGTATGAGTGACCGTTTCAATGTTGTGAGTATGGATCATACCCGCAGCCGTATCGGTGGCGGGCGAGGAGTCAGGAGGCGAGATGACACAGGATTTCTACGCCAAGCATCGCGAGACGCTGGACAAGGCCATGGAGGCCACCCGCACCCGCGAGTTCTGGAGCCCCTACCCGGAGGCGCCGAGCGGCAAGATCTACGGCGAGAACGCCGCTGCCGAGGGCGAGGCGGCTTTCAAGGCGCGTCTCCACCAGCCCTTCAAGCTCGAAATGCCCGGCATCGAGGGCGAAGTCGGCGAGGAGCGCTCGCCCTACGGCTTCGATCTCGGCATCCGCTACCCCAAGGTGAACGTCAACCAGCTCGTGCCGGCGATGAAGCACTCGCTTGCCGCCTGGCGTGACGCCGGCCCGGAGGTGCGCGCGGGCGTGTGCGCGGAGATTCTCGAGCGGCTCAACAAGCGCAGCTTCGAGGTGGCCCATGCGGTGATGCACACCACCGGCCAGGCGTTCGTCATGGCCTTCCAGGCCGGCGGCACCCACGCCCAGGATCGCGGCCTCGAGGCCGTCGCCTACGGGCTGGAGGCACAGACTCGCACAGTGAGCGAGACCCGCTGGGTGAAGCCCCAGGGCAAGCGCGATCCGCTGGAGATGGACAAGCGCTTCCGCGTTATCCCCCGCGGCCTGGCGCTGATGGTCGGGGTTTCCACCTTCCCCACCTGGAACGGCTATCCGGGGCTCTTCGCGAGCCTGGTGACCGGCAATCCGGTGATCGTGAAGCCCCACCCCCATACCGTGCTGCCGCTGGCGATCACCGTCGAAGTGGCGCAGGAGGTGTTGAAGGAGGCCGGCTTCGATCCGTGGATCGTCTCCCTGGTGACCGACACCCGCGAGGCGCCGGTGACCAAGGAGCTCGCCCAGCGCGAGGAGGTAGGCGTCATCGACTTTACCGGCAGCACCGAGTTCGGCGAGTGGCTCGAGCGCAACTGCCACCAGGCGCAGGTCTACACCGAGAAGGCGGGGGTCAACTCCATCGTCATCGACTCCACCGACAACCTCAAGGGCATGGTTCAGAATCTGGCCTTCTCCCTGTCGCTGTACTCGGGGCAGATGTGCACCACGCCCCAGGACATCTTCGTGCCCCGCGACGGCATCGAGACCGACCAGGGGCATCTCTCCTTCGATGAAGTGGCCGATGCCATCGCCGAGGGCGTACGCAAGTTCCTCTCCGACAATGACCGCGCCACGGCGGTGATTGGTGCCATCCAGGCGGAGGTCACCGCCGAGCGCATCGGTGAGGCGGCCAAGCTCGGCGAGGTGGTGCTCGAATCCGAGACGCGCGAGCACCCGCAGTTCGAAGGCGCGCGAGTGCGCACCCCGCTCATCCTCAAGGTGGATGCCGCCGACGAGCAGGCCTATTCGCGCGAACTCTTCGGTCCGATCTCCATGATCATCGCCACCGACAGCACCGAGGACAGTATCGCCCGCGCCACCCGTCTCGCGAAGGAGAAGGGCGCGATCACCTGGGGCGTGTACGCCACCGATGAGGGGGTACTCGCCCGCATGGGAGAGGCGGCGTTGGAGGCGGGCGTTTCCGTCTCGGAGAACCTCACCGGCGG
Source organism: Arhodomonas sp. AD133 (assembly GCF_051195215.1). Taxonomy (NCBI): domain Bacteria; kingdom Pseudomonadati; phylum Pseudomonadota; class Gammaproteobacteria; order Chromatiales; family Ectothiorhodospiraceae; genus Arhodomonas; species Arhodomonas sp. AD133. Next base: position 36,321 of record NZ_JBNAZM010000043.1, read on the forward strand.
GGTCTACGTCAACCAGACCGCGGCGTTCAGCGACTACCACGCCACCGGCGCCAACCCGGCGGCCAACGCATCGCTGTGCGACAGCGCGTTCGTGGCGAATCGCTTCCGGGTGGTGGAGACGCGCCGGCACGCGGCGTAGAGACTCAGAAAGCTCCAAGTGACAAGTTGGAAGTTGCCAGTTCTGCGATCTGCGGCAGCGCGAGCTGCCGCAGATCGCTCTTTCGACTTGCCGCTTGGTACTTTTAAGCCGTGAGGAGGAGAGCGCATGCCTTGCTATGCCATCGACGGGCTCAAGCCCGTTGTTCACCCGGACGCCTATGTCCACCCCACCGCCGTGCTCATCGGCGACGTGATCGTCGGCCCCGGGGTCTACGTCGGCCCGTGTGCCTCGCTGCGCGGCGACTTCGGCCGGCTGATCCTCGAGGAGGGCAGCAATCTCCAGGACACCTGCGTGATGCACGGCTTCCCGGGTACGGACACCGTTGTCGAGAGGGACGGCCATATCGGTCACGGCGCGGTGCTCCACGGCTGCCGGATCTCCCACAACGCCATGGTGGGGATGAACGCGGTGGTCATGGACAACGCCGTGATCGGCGATTCCGCCATCGTCGCGGCGTCGGCTTTCGTCAAGGCCGATAATCACTTTCCCGCGCGCAGCCTCATCGTCGGCGTGCCCGCCAAAGTGTTGCGCGAGCTCAGCGACGACGAGATCGCCTGGAAGGTGGAGGGCACCCGCACCTATCAGGATCTGGTCCGCCGATCCTCGACGAGCATGGTGGAGGTGACGCCACTCACGGAAGCGGAGGCGGACCGCCCGCGCCTGAACGTCTCCGACGTGGAACCGCTCTACAAGCGCCGCGGGACTTGATGCGATCCCGGGCGGAGGGTAGAGGGCGAGGCGGCGCGCAATCCGGCGTGCGACATCGTCAGCGCAGGAGATGAACCACCAAGGCGCCAGGATCCACGAAGAACGCCAAGATGGAGGATCTGCCAGGGCCGGCGAACCCTCGACGATCGGATGCCCGGCTTCGTGAGTCCTTCGTGCCCTTCGTGCCTCGCTCCACGGTGTTCGCCTCCGGCGTTGGCAACCGACCGCAGACTCGTAAGGTCGGCGAGCGCAAAGCGCTGGCCGACAGGCCGGGTGCGGAAATGCCGGCGACTCGGGTCGAAGGCCGGCATTCGCCTACGCCACCGCGCCGGTAGCGAGTGCGCATGGACAATCGGCAACGTAGCCGATTGCCTGGCGGGCGCTGGCCGCTTTGGACTTGAAACCGGCCGCTTTTCACCCGATCGCGTAGTGTGAATGGCGCGAAGCGCAATGCTCCAACCAGACACGAGGAGGTCACCATGAGCTACCAGTACATCAACACCGAGACCCGCGACCGGGTCGGCATCATCACTCTCGACCGGCCTGACGCGATGAACGCGTTGTCCGATGCGCTCATGCACGAGGTGGGGCAGGCGCTGGAGGCATTCGACGGCGATGACGCCATCGGCGCCGTGGTGCTCACCGGCAGCGCGAAAGCCTTCGCTGCCGGCGCGGACATCAAGGACATGGCGAAGTCCGACTTCGTGGATCTCTTCCGGCGCGACTTCCCCGGTGCCGACGGCTGGGCCGCCCCGGACAGCTTCCGCAAGCCGCTGATCGCCGCGGTTGCCGGTTACGCCCTCGGCGGTGGTTGCGAGCTCGCCATGGCGTGCGATTTCATCATCGCCGCCGACAACGCCCAGTTCGGCCAGCCCGAGGTGAAGATCGGCGCCATGCCCGGTGCCGGCGGCACCCAGCGTCTCACCCGCGCCGTGGGGAAGGCGAAGGCCATGGAAATGTGCCTCACCGGCCGCATGATGGACGCCGAGGAGGCCGAGCGCTCGGGCCTGGTCGCCCGCGTGGTGCCCGCGGATCGGCTGCTCGAGGACGCCCTCGCCACCGCCGCCAGGATCGCCGGCCACTCGCTGCCTTCGACCATGCTCATCAAGGAGGCGGTCGACCAGGCCTTCGAAACCCCGCTGCGCGACGGCCTGCGCCAGGAACGGCGCCTGTTCCAGTCCACCTTCGCCACCGAGGACCAGAAGGAAGGCATGGCCGCGTTCGTCGAGAAGCGCAAGCCGGATTTCCGGCACCGGTGACGAGTGGCAAAATGCCGCGCCGGGGCGGCACGTTACAATGTCTCCCCGGCCTCCCATGTCAGACGTGCATCATGCGCCGACAGAACTACGTGTCGAGACTCGGGTGGTCGTATACCAATTTTCGAAATAACTCGGGCCGATCCCGTTGCCATGCCTTGAGGGTCTGCACCGGCGTTCGGTGATG
>NZ_JBNAZM010000044.1:0-38451 GCF_051195215.1 Arhodomonas sp. AD133
TTCCATGGCCGTGAGGCAGTCTCGCAAGGCCTGCCTGGCTTGGAAAAGGGGGTAGCTGTTGACAGGAATACAATCAGACGAGACCTGACACCAGCCCCAGCATCATCACAGCCAAAAATTGTGTCGACTCTGCACGCCCTTAGTGCGAACTGTTGCACAGCCGCAAGTTCGAAGTCGAGGGTCACAACAACCTTTCGTCGCAACGTTCTGGGCGTGAGCGGTGCTCAGCGCCGTGGATTTTTCCAATTTGGAACATTTTCTCGGTGCCAGTTGGCGCGAAACCGTCGAGCGGCAGGTGGGCAGGGGCAATTCGGGCGCTTTCGTGGGCGTCGGCGGTTGGTATGCAGCCCGTGACGTTGCCGGTGCTTGTCGCGTTCAGAGTCGGAAAATTCGCTCGGTTTCGCGGTCCAAGCACCAGGTTCCGGCCGTATCGCCCGCTATCCGCACGCCCCCGACCCAGCGCGTCGCGGGGGCGATGTCGAGCCAGTTCCGTTTGCCGTCGAGGAGGGCCGCGCCTGTGGTGGTCACTGCCAGTTCGCGTTGCGGCCATTCCAGGTCATCGCCGCCGTTGATGGCGAGCGCGGGTGAGTCGGCGCGAAGCAGGGGCTGGATGATCCACCAGAACATGAGATCGCCCAGGTACGGCAGGGGCTCGCGCGCCATCATGAGCTCGCGGAAGGCGCGTCCGGCCGTAATCGGGCCCAGGTCACGGACGATTTCCAGGGTGAGTTGTTCGGTGAGTCCCAGGCCGTTCTCCCGGGACGGCAGCTCCTGCAGGTGCCGACGCAGGGCGCGGCCCATCATGGGCAGTGCCGGTGTACCGGTGCGGGTGAGTGCGTCCAGCGGTTCCGGTGTGGGGGCGGTGATGGCCGACCACGCGGTTTCGCCCAAGGCGCGTTGAGCCTCCGTCACCGGTTTGCGCTGTCGCCACAGCCAGGCGAGCAGGTCCGGCGCGAGCTGGCCGATGCCGATGAAGCGTTCCACGCCGGGCACGCTGTCGACGGCGATGAGCTCGACGCGCGCGTTCGGCTGTTGCCCGCCCAGGCACTTCAGCACGTACGCGAGGATGAGCTGGTCGTAGGCGTCGTGCTCGAACCAGAGCGCGATGCGTTCGTAGCCGAATAGGTCCGCGAGGGCGTCGTACTGGCGGCGCTGGCGGGCGAGCGCATCGGCTTCATAGAGGTCGAAGGCGCCGGCGAGAAAGCGGGCGCGGGTCGCGATGAGGTCGTCGCGAGGGAGCGCGGGGACGGGGCCGATGCAGAACGGATCAGAGAACTCCAGGAACTCGCCCTGGAACCCGGCGATCCTCAGGGTGTGCTCGATATCCGAGCCGCAGCGGATATGCAGGGTGCGCAGATCGCGATCGCCTTCGTTGGCGATGTGGCGTCTGGCGAAATCCAGCGCGTCCACGTGCGCCTTGAGCTTGGGCCAGCTCGCGAAACCGCATTCCCGGGCGATGACGAACTGGGCGTCGGCCAGCCGAAAGGCGTCACGCTGGCGCGGGCGGTGCTCGGCGATACGGCGGCTGGCCGCCTCGTCACCGGCGCGGACGGCCTTGAGCAGTTCTTTGGCGCGCTTTCGCTGCTGCGCCAGGTTCAGTCGGCCGTCGAACGTCGCGGAACGCCGGCGCGGTACATTTGTGCTGGACATACGACTCCCTCGCGTTGGCCTGTGTCCGCCCGGCAGGCCGGGATTCGTATGCGGTAACGCGAATTGTGGAGCGTGGGCGCAGCCCTTTCCGCGGACGAGGACGCCGATGAGGCGTCTCGTGACGTTACGGCGGGCGCCCGTGGCGGTCAAGTTGGTCGACAATCCGGAAGCCGGGTCCAGATAGCCGTTATCGGCCGGTAGCTCCAGCGTTGGATCATCCGGCCGGAACTGGCCCCAGACGCGGTTGAGCCCCGCCGTGCCGAACCGGCGCACGCGCTCCACCTCGTCCAGGTTCAGCACGTCCGTCAGCACACCGGCACCCTGGCTGGGGATGTCGGTGCGTACGCGTCCTTCCGGATCCACGACCAGACTCTGCCCGGTGCCCGTGGGTGCGGCCGCGTTGGCACTGACCACGAACACCTGGTTGAAGATGACATGGGCCCGGACCAGAACCTGCTCCTGGGCCCGATCGCAGGTGGACGTCTGGGCCTGGTTGACGATCAACTCGGCGCCCATCCAGGCGAGTTGCCTGACGGTCTCGGGGAACCAGACGTCGTAGCACACGGTGATGCCGATGCGCGCGACGCCGGGGGATATCGAATACGCTGAAGGCGTTGCCCGGGCGGTGGGGCTCGAAGGGGCGCCAGGGGAAGCATTTCCGGTAGGCGGCTCAGGCGGAGCTGTTCTCGATGATGATGCCGCTGTTCTCGCAGGTGTCCGGCGGTCAGTAGGCGCAGACGGAGACGGCGCGTCAGCCGCTCACCTCTTTCGCCGTACCACGGAACCCCTGCCCGCGTCCTCGGGTCGAATGGAACCGGTCGTGACGACCAGGGCTAACCAACCAATAACGGCAAGGAGCCTGTCATGATCGAGGTACAATCACTCTCCCGCCGCTATGGCGATATCACCGCCGTGGACGATGTCTCGTTCAGCATCGACCGCGGCGAGGTGGTGGGGCTGCTGGGCCACAACGGCGCCGGCAAGACCACCATCATGAAGATGCTCACCGGTTACCTGGAGCCCACCGCCGGGGGCATTCGCATCGACGGCCTGGATATGGCCACCCAGCGCCGCGAGATCCAGGCACGCATCGGTTATCTCCCGGAAAACTGTCCGGTCTACCCGGAAATGACCGTCGTGGATTACCTGGACTATCACGCCGTGCTCTATGGCGTGCCCGAGGCGGACCGCCCCCATGCGATCCGCCAGTCGGTGGAACGCACCGCCCTCGGCGAGAAGGCGCTGGACCGCGTCGCCACCCTCTCCCGCGGCTACCGCCAGCGCGTGGGCGTGGCGCAGGCCATCCTCCACGGGCCGAAGGTCGTCATCCTCGACGAGCCCACCAACGGCCTGGATCCCTCCCAGATTCGCGACATGCGCGCGCTCATCCGGCGGCTCGCCGAGCACGCGACGGTGCTCGTCTCCACCCACATCCTCCAGGAGGTGCAGGCGGTCTGCGACCGGGTGCTGATGATGCGCCGCGGCCGCCTGGCCCTGGATGCGCGGCTGGACGAGCTCGGCGACGCCCCCCGTCTGCTGGTCACGCTGGATGGGGAGCCGAACCGGGTCACGTCCGTGCTCGGCGAGCTCGCCGGCGTGAGCCAGGTCGACCCGCTGGGGCCGGCACACGGTCACGGCCACCGCTACGCCGTGTCCGCCGACGGTGACGCCCGGGAGCTGGCCCCCACGCTCGCGCGGCGCGTGCAGGACGAGGGCATGGCGCTGTATGCCCTGGAGCCCGAAATGCGGGATCTAGAAACCGTATTCACCGAGATCAACAGCGTGGATTGAACGGAGGGGAATACAGGTAATGAGAGCGCTCACGCGTGTCTTCCGGCAGGAGGCCGGTGCCTACTTCTCGTCACCGGTCGCGTATCTGTTCATCGGCACGTTTCTCGCCGTCACCCTGTTCATCTTCTTCTGGGCGGAGGCCTTTTTCGCCCGCAACATCGCCGACGTCCGCCCGCTGTTCGAGTGGATGCCGATACTGCTGATCGCGCTGGTCGCGGCGCTGACCATGCGGGCGTGGAGCGAGGAACGCCGCTCCGGCACGGTGGAGGTGCTGATGACCGCGCCGGTGCCCTCTCTGGCGGTGATCGGCGGCAAGTTCCTGGCGGCGCTGAGCCTGGTGGCGGTGGCGATGCTGCTGACCCTGCCGCTGGCGCTCACCGCCGAGTTCCTCGGGCCGCTGGACCGGGGGCCGGTGATCGGCGGTTACGTGGCGACGTTGTTCCTCGCCGCCGCCTACGTGGCCATCGGGCTGTTCGTCTCCTCGCGCACGAGCAACCAGATCGTCAGCCTCATTGTCACAGTGCTCATCGGCGCGGGGCTGTACCTGCTGGGCTCGGAATGGCTGACCGCCCTCGCCCCGCCGGCGATCGCCGAGGTCATGCGCCTCGTCGGCACCGGCTCGCGGTTCGAGGCGATCACCCGTGGCGTGCTCGATCTGCGCGACGTGTACTACTACGTGAGCCTGGTGGGGCTGTTCCTGGCGCTGAACGTCTACAGCCTGGAGAAGCTGCGCTGGGGTGGTGACCGCGGCGGCGCCCGTCACCACGTCGCCTGGCGCACGGCGGTGGCGCTGGTGGCGGTGAATTTCCTCGTGGCCAATCTGTGGCTGCAGCCCATCGCCTGGGCACGCGCGGACATCACCGCGGACAACCGCTACACACTCTCCTCGGCCACGGACCTCTACCTCTCCAGCCTGGAGGAGCCGCTGGTCATTCGCGGGTACTTCAGCCGCAAGACGCACCCGCTGCTCTCCCCCCTGGTGCCGCAGATGCAGGACCTGCTGCAGGAGTACGCGGTGCGCGGCGGCGACCGGGTGAACGTGGCGTTCGTCCATCCCAAGGAGGATTCCGAGGCCATCTCCGAGGCGAGCCAACGCTACGGCATCGAGCCGGTGCCACTGCAGACGGCGAGCCGTTATGAATCCTCCGTGGTGAACGCGTACTTCAACGTGCTGGTGAAATACGGGGACAACCACGTGGTGCTGGGCCTCGATGACCTGGTGGACATCAAGGGCGGGCCCGGCGGCGACGTGCAGGTCGCCCTGCGTAATCCGGAGTACGAGATCACCAACGCCATCCGCGAGGTGATCTACCAGTGGCGAAGCGGTGGCGATCTGCTGGCCCGGCTGGACGAGCCGGTTACCTTCAAGGGCTATATCTCCGCCGACGAGCGGCTGCCGGATAAGCTCGTCACGCTGCGCAAGGATCTCGAGCGCATGCTCGAGACGATGCAGAAGGAGTCCAGCGGCAAGCTCGAGGTGGAATTCGCCGATCCGCAGGCCGATGGCGGCAAGCTCGCCGAGCGGCTGCGCTCGGAGTACGGCTTCCGGCCACTGACCACCAGCCTGCTCGGTAACGAGCGTTTCTACTTCCACATGGTTCTGCAGCAGGGCGAACGGACCGTGCCCGTGGAGCTGCCGTCCAAGCTCGAAAAGGCCGATCTGCGCAAGGCGCTGGAAGCGGGGCTGAAACGCTTCGGCGACGGCTTCACGAAGACGGTGGCCGTCTACCAGCCATCGCCCGGACCGCGCCGGCGCTTCGGCATGAGCGGCGGCCCGTCCTACCGCACCCTGATGCAGACCCTGCGGGAGAACGCGGAGGTCGTGCCGACGGATCTCTCCAAGGGCGACGTGCCCGCGGATTCGGATCTGCTGCTGGTGCTCTCGCCGAAGGATCTCGACGAAAAACAACGTTTCGCCATCGACCAGTTCCTCATGCGCGGCGGTACGGTCATCGTCGCCGGCTCGCCCATGCAGGTGCGGATCAGCCGCCGTGCGGGCGTGCAGGCGAACTCGGTGAGCACCGGCCTCGAGGACTGGCTCGCCGGCTACGGTATCAAGGTCGAGGACCGTCTCGTGCTGGACCCGCAAAGCGGCGCGCTTACACTGCCGACGCGCTCATCCGGCGGCGGCTTGCGCATGCAGACGTTGGACTACCCGTACTTCGTCGACATCCGCCAGTCGGGGCTCGCCGACCTGCCCATGCTCCGGGGCCTGAATCAGGTCACCATGGCCTGGAGCTCGCCGGTGAGCGTGGACAGCGACGAGGCCGGCGATCTCGACGTCACCCCGCTGGTGCACAGCTCTGCCCGGGCCTGGACATCGGATGCCACCGATGTGCTGCCCGACTACCAGCGCCATCCTGAGCGCGGCTTCGCCGAGCCGGAATCCCGTGGTGAGCAGACGCTGGCCGTGATGGCCGAGGGCCGCTTCACTTCCGCGTTCAAGGACCGTGAATCGCCGCTTGCGACGAGCGAAGAGAATGGCGATGAAAGCAACGGTGAGGATACGAAGAACGCGAAGGCCACCAAGGCTAACGATAACGGGGAGCCCCCCACTGTCACGTCCGTGATCGAGCACTCGCCGTCGTCGGCGCGGTTGGTGGTGTTCGGCTCCGGCAACTTCCTCTCCGACTCGGCACTGGATATCACCGCGCAGAGCAACCAGACGCGCTATCGCCAGCCCGTTCAGCTCGTCCAGAACCTGGTGGACTGGTCGCTGGAGGACCCGGCGATGCTGTCGATCCGCGGACGCAGCCAGTACTCCCGGCTGCTGCGTCCGGTCTCCGACGGCACCCGCACGGTGCTGGAGGCGACCAACTACGCCGCGGGCCTGGGCGGGCTGTTCCTGATCTTCGGCATTCACGGCGCCATGGCACGGCGGCGGCGCCGCTGGTTCGAGCGCATTCTCAACAAGGAGGAAGGCTGAGATGAACCGTGCGATCACGGCCTTGAGCGTACTGCTGGCGGCGCAGCTGGTGCTCGCCGCCGGCCTGTGGTTCACGAGCGCTGATTCGGGCGAAGCGCCGTCCCGTGACCTGATGGCGCTCACCGCCGACGAGGTCACGACGGTCAGCCTGGCGGATGCGGACGGCGAGCCGTTGAAGCTGGCCAGGACCGACGACACCTGGACACTGCCGTCCAACGACGGCTTTCCTGCGGCCACAACCCGCGTCGATGCCCTGGTGAGTGACCTCGCCGGCCTCAGTGGCCGGATACCGGTGGCGCGCTCCGAAGAGGCGTTCGAGCGCTTCCGCGTAGCCGATGACGCCTTCGAACGTCGGGTGAAGCTAAAGACGACGGATGGCAGGCAAGCCACCATGCTTATAGGCAAGTCCGCCGGCGCCGGACGCGTCTATGCACGCAACGCCGACAGCGACGCCGTCTACGAGGTGGCATTCTCGGCCCGGCGGGCGACGCCGGACCCGCAGCACTGGTATGACACGGACACCGTGGGCGTGGACCCGGCGGACGTGAAGCGGGTGTCGTTGCCGTCACTGACACTCGAACGCAAAGAGAACGGCTGGGCTCTGGCGAAACCGTCACAGGAGGGAACCGAGCTGGACGGTGGCGAGGCAGCCAGACTCGTCACCGACCTCGCCAACCCCGCGTTCGAATCGGTGAGCAAGGCGGAACCCCCTGAAGGCGAGCCAACGCTGAGCTACGCAGTGGAGACCAAAGCGGGCAAGAGCCTGCACTTCCACTACTACGCCACCAGCGAGGACGGCACCGCCGTGCTGACCCGCGAGGACCAGCCCTGGCGATACCAGGTCGCCACCAGTCAGCTCACCGCGCTCCAGGACACGAGCGTGGAAACACTGCTGGCCGGCAAGGACGCCGAGCAAGGCGACAAGAGCCAGGACACGGCGGCCAAGAACAACGAAACGGCCGGCAGCGGTCACTCTTAGCCCACGCCGTTTCGTCCTCCGCCACCGGCGGCCCATTCAGGCCGCCCGTGGCGGTTTCGCCATCATCCCTCTCGCCGCATCAGTCAGGTCGGCTGCCCCCGCAGCCGACACTCCTGTGCCCGGTAAGTCAGCCTGCGCCCCGCGCTCGCTGACCTGCGAAGTCGCCGACCGCTCGCCACAGGGGCGTGAAACCAAGCGCAACCCGCCGGCTTCGAAAGCGCCTCGATCCAGCACATTCCACGGCGGCGCCATGTTCCTACGTGACTGCAACCCCGCCGTGCCCGGACGATCTCAAAAAAATCGACCCCCGATGTCGAATCGGGGTCGGCCCGTACGACTATTCCGTGACAGCCCTCCCCCGGAGGTCGCTCTCAATCGCTACGAAGGAGTACACACAATGGCATCGGCAATCTTCGTCAATCTCCCGGTCCGGGACCTCGAGGCATCCAAAGGATTCTTCCGGCACCTGGGCTTCGACTTCAATCCGCAGTTCTCCAATGACGACGCCACCGGCATGGTGGTGGCGGACAACATCCACGTGATGCTGCTCACCGAGCCCTTCTTCCGGACCTTCACGGACAAGGCGGTGTGCGACACCCAGAGCCACACGGAAGTGCTGACCTGTCTCTCGCAGGACAGCCGCGAGGGCGTGGACCGACTCGTGCGTCTGGCCGTCGAGGCAGGCGGCCGTGTGCCTCGCGATCCGCAGGACCACGGTTTCATGTACGCCCACGCCTTCGAGGACCTGGACGGCCACACCTGGGAGCTGGTCTACATGGAGCCCAACGCGGCAGAGCAGGCCTAACCATGAAGTATCTGTGCCTGGCCTACGAGGAAGAGGCGCAGCTCAACCGGCTCACCCGTCGCGAATGGGATGAGCTGCGCACCGAGACCCTGGACTACGTCGCGGCCCTGCGCGAGCGCGGTGTCCTGGTTGACACCCACGCCCTGCGAAGTGCCACGACGGCGACGACGGTGGAGGTACGCAACCGGCAGGTCAGCGTCACCGACGGCCCGTTCATTGAAACCAAGGAACAGATCGGCGGCTACTTCCTGATCGAGGCGGACGACCTGAACCAGGCCATCTGCGTCGCCGCTGACTGGCCATCCGCGCGCATCGGCACCATTGAAGTCCGCCCCATCGTGGACGAGCTCCCCCTGGACCAGCGCTACGACTGACAATGTCGTAAACAAGGAGGAACCCCATGGCGTCCCTGTCCCACCCCATCACCCCCTGCCTGTGGTTCGACCGCCAGGCCGAAGACGCGGCCAGCTTCTATACGTCGGTCTTCGAGGGCTCCCGCATCCGGGAAATCAGCCGGTACACGGAGGAGACCGCGGCGGCCTCCGGCCAGCCGGCAGGGTCGGTTCTCACCGTGAGCTTCGAGCTCGCCGGGCAGCCGTTCCTGGCCCTCAACGGCGGCCCGTCGATTCAGCTCAATGAAGGCGTCTCGTTCACCGTCTACTGCGACACCCAGCAGGAGGTGGACTACTACTGGGACCGCCTCCGCGAAGGCGGCGACGAGTCGGCCCAGCAGTGCGGTTGGCTGAAGGATCGCTTCGGCCTGTGCTGGCAGATCGTGCCCTCGATACTGCCGCAGCTGCTCACCGGCCCCGACCCGGAGAAAGCCCGCAGGGCCCTGGCAGCCATGCTGCAGATGAAGAAGCTGGATATCGCAACACTGGAGCAGGCGTGAAACCCGCCGCGCCGGGAGCCAACCCATGAGTGACAACGCCCCCAGGACCGTAACCCGCGAGCAGTGGCTGACCGAACGTCACGCCCTGCTCAAGAAGGAAAAGGCCCTGACACGGATGCGCGATCTCGTCAGCGCGGAACGACGCCGGCTGCCGCGCGTGCGGGTGGAGACGGATTACATCTTCGACACGCCGAGCGGCAAGCAGCGCCTGGCCGACCTGTTCGGCGAGTACAGCCAGTTGATCGTCCACCACCTGATGTTCGACCCGGACTGGGACGAAGCCTGCGTGGGGTGCACCTTTCAGGCCGACCACATCGAAGGCCCGAGACCGCACCTGGCACACCAGGACACCCGGATCGTCGCCGTCTCCCGCGCCCCGTTGACCAAACTGCAGGCGTACAGGGAACGCCTCGGCTGGCAGTTCGAGTGGGTCTCGTCATACAACAGCGATTTCAACTACGACTTCGGCGTCTCGTTCACGCCCGAGCAGATCGCGTCCGGAGAAATCGACTACAACTTCGGCACCATCACCACCGACCCCCGCTACCTGCAGACCCGGGAATTGCCCGGCGTCAGCGTCTTCAGCAGAGACGAGGCCGGGCAGATCTATCACACCTACTCCACGTACGCCCGTGGCCTGGACGAGCTGATCGGCATGCACCATTACCAGGACCTGACGTCGAAGGGTCGCAGTGGCGCCAGTGGGCCGGGTCCGCTGCGACGGCGGGACGAGTACTGAGCACATTCCTCAGATGGATATGGCCACACTGGTGGCCATATCCGCAGCGCACCAGGCCATCGGACGGCAGGCGCGCCGTCCAGGACCGCGCCTAATCCGAATTGGTGTCCTGGAACGCGAATTCGCTGCATTTGTGCGTGTCATGGCGCGGTTGTTGCGATGTTGCGCCTCTTCGGCACGAACGACGCCGTCATGAAGAAAGCTGCATAAACCGACGCTTCTGTAGCGTTTCGGCAAGTTGCTTCACTAGCGCGGTTGGATCGTCGGCGAAGTAGAAATGGTCGCCGGGAAACTCACAGCACTCGAAAGGTCCCTCGCCGACGTCCCGCCAGCGTTCGGCTCCCTCTCTGGAGGTTTCGGGATCGCGATCACCGATGCACACCGTCAGTGGGCATTTCAGTGCATCGCCAGGGACGTAGCGATAAGTCTCGATCGCCTGGTAATCCGCTCGCACGATTGGAAGAAGAAACTCCAGCAACTTGGTATGGTTCAAGACCTCATCGGAAACACCATTGAGTCTTTTCAGCTCCCGGATTAGCTCGATATCCGAACTGCGATGGAGCTCACCGCCCTCAGGAATAGAAGGTGCACAACGCCCCGACACGAAAAGGTGTTCCAGCGCGATCGCATGATCCGAATACAGCCGGCGGGCAACCTCGAACGCTAAGATGGCCCCCATGCTATGGCCGAACAAGGCCAGCGGCAGCTCATTACGCGGGATCAGCGCGCGCGCTACCTGGGCGGCAAGGGTGGGTATATCCCGCACACATGGTTCCCGGATCCGTTCCTCCCGTCCCGGATACTGCACGACGATAAAATCCACCCACGGGGGCATAATCGACTGCAAGCGTCGGTAGAAACCGGCGGCGCCACCCGCGTGAGGCAGGCACACCAAGCGAACGCTCGCCCTCGGCCGGTGCTCGAAACGGCGCAGCCAACGGCCAGCGAGTGTCATCTCGGTCCCCCGGCATACATATCGGCTACGGTGTCGGAACCCATTGATGGCTGCACTTCATCGCATAGTAGCCGCGGCAACCACCAGGCGGCCATCAACCCGGCCACGCCGACGACCACATAGGTAAGCGGGATCCCCAGGGTGTCAGCAAGTTTTCCGCCAAGCATATGGGCAAGCATGTTCGCAATGGCCTCGGCGCAGTACAGGATGGAGAAGTCCGTGCCCGGTTGCTCATTCGAGGCGTGAGCCATGAAACGGGCATACACCAATACTGCCGCCATAGTGATTAGCAAATAACTTAGACTTTGAACGATGAGGGTCACGACCACGCCACCGCCGTGGATACGCAGCGAAAGGCCGAATGCCAGCCAGACGGCGCACGACATTGCCGCGAGCACGGCCACCGACTGGGCGGACGCCCAACTCCTGGCCAGCCATACCGCCAGCGCCGAACCGATCACCGCGACGACAGCGACGCAGGTGGCGTTCACGACCGATATGGTCTGAAATGCGGCGCCCTGTTCCACCAAGAGCGGATTCACTAGGGCATACCCCGCCATAGCGGGCAGCTTGTAAAGGAGCGCTGCCGCCAGCAACTGACGACTGCCAGGCCGCCGGAAAAAGCGCCGAAGCGACGCCTGCGGGACGGCTGCGGACGTGGCCCGCGGCTCGCGGAGCGCGAACACCGGCAGCAGACAGGCGCCGATGAGCGCCGAGAGCACCAGCACGCTCGAAGGCCAGCCGTGAGCGCCGTATACCGGCAGGGTCACGCAGCCTCCCAACACCATCCCGAGGGAGAATCCCCCTGTCTGCACGCCATTGGCGCCGACGTAGCCATGAGACCGCATCCCGTTGACGGCGAGCGCATCCACGGCCACATCCTGAGTGGCAAAGAGAACATTGAGCACCAACAGCAGCGCCAGAGCCGAACCGTACTGCGCAACCGGATCGAGGGTCGCCAACGCCAGCGCCACCGGTACCGCGAGCAGCTGGCAGCCGAGCACCCAACCGGCTCTCTGTCCCCTCGCCCCCAGCCCGGGCACGCGCCAACGATCCAGAAGCGGCGCCCACAGAAACTTGAACGCCCAAGGCAACAGCAGCACGCCCAATTGCCCGATAGCAGCAAGATCCATTCCGCGACTGCGCAGAAGCACCGGCAAAGCAATCATGGAGAATCCCAACGGCAAACCCTGCGCGACGTACAGACTGCCCAGCACGAGCAGTAACCGGTGGCGGGCCGTGGGCACCGACTCGAGACTCGCAGAGGTCATGCATCAATCTCCCATGCCTGTTGCCGCCGGCGGCCTCGGTGTCTCCGTATCCGAGGCGAACGCCGCAACCTCCCGGGCGGATAGCACGGCGGGACGAGCCCCCTCGATCAACTCCGGCTCACCCAGTTGGCTCATCGCCTGCTGCCAGGCTCGGCACAGAGACAGGTCGTACTGTGCGATGATGCTATCCTCCGCGCCGGATTCCACATCCCCCCAGAGTTTGCGCAGCGCACGTCGCGGCGCCTGCGGCCAGAGGTCATGGACGATTGAATGGAACGATGGGGCCGTGGACTCACCGATGGGCTCGGCACTGGCGGCGGCAAGCAGGTCCTTGTCCGGCCCCGACGGGGCTGCGGCCCCGGTGGGCGATACGTGAAAGCGCGGACTCCAGTACAGCGGCCCGTGGGTGTTCAGTAGCGTCAGGTTGCCGCCCTCAGCCCCCACGCACAGCCGGTGCATCAAATGAAAGCCATTGTCCGGATCACGGGGATCGAGCTGATTCTGTATCCGCAGGGTCAGCGGCACGCCGGCGATGCTGCCCTGAAGCACACGAAACGGCGAAGAAGCGGATGGGGCGGCTGGTGCTTCGAGGACGCATGGACTCAGCCCCCCGAGAGCCCTGCCCAGTATGTCGAACAGGGCGCAAGCCACCTGCACCCCGGCGGCGGCATCTGCAAACAGTGGTCTCTGATGCGCTGCCAGAGCGCGCACCGTATCGATGAACCTGCGGACCGGCGGCAGGTGTACGTAGTGCGTGTTCAGCCGATAGCGAACTCCGTAACGCCGGGCAGTGCGAAGGTTCTCAGCGAGTTCGTCGTGATGCAGGGGATGCTCTTGAACTACGTGGATGCCACGGGCCATGAGCGCCCTGGCCAACTCCGAGCCAACACCACCAACAATCCCGGCACGCACCACGACGCAGGCGATGTCCACGTCCGCCGGCAACGCTTCCACCGAGTCGAAGAGAGGCACATCGTACGCCTCGGCGCATGCACGTGAACGCTCACTGCCCCGCCCCAGCACCCCGGCCAACTCGAAGGGGAAACGCCGGTCGCGAAAGGCTGCCAGGTAGACCCGTCCGAAGGTGGTCCCGCAGACCACAACCCGTGGTTTGCCACTCAACATACACCTTCCTCGAACCAGTCCGATGCGGCGGGTTCGCCATCGAGAAAGCGGTACTCGGTGACGACCGGAGAACGCCGCAGTGCCACGTCGGCCCGCCCCGGCGTAAGCGCCTCGGCGAAGTAGGACAAACCGCACGGCAACTGACCATCGAGGATCTCCGTCACTGCCAACGACGCCGCCAATGCGGTCAGTCGGTATCCATCACGCGCATGAACGCCGAGGCCGACACTGACGCTCTGCCCCTCGTGCTCACCGGCCATCTCGAAGAACATCACCTGGTACGGTGACAGTCCGGCCAGATCCAGCTCGGAGGCTCGCACCAGCCCATCGCGGGCATCGTCGAGCGTGAGCGAGCCATCCGGCTCTCGCGCCTGCCATTGCGCCAGAACCCGGAGGACACGTTCGGCGGGGAAGACATTGAACGAGCTCAGCTCGTCGAGCTGCAACGCCTCCGCCAGTCGCTCCATCTCCGCGCTCAGAAACGGATGCGCGTCACTGCGTGCGGGGAAAAGCGGCAGCTCGACATCACTTAGCGCGCTTGCGGCCCGTGATACACGCCGGCCGTCGCGCCACAGGGCACCAGACTCACCGTGGCCGTTCTCCAGGCTGCTCAGAAAATCCCGAGCCGCCGCCGGCGTGAAGCGCTGCAAGCCACCGCAGTAGGCAGTCAACCGCCGTGGTCGCTGGACTCGGCGCCTGGCCAGATTGCGGGGCAGCAGCCCGGTGAGTCCGGGCATCATGCCCGCGGAGAGCACCACACGGCGCCCTTCCCCATCCAGCCACGGGCTTTCTGGCATCAGCCGTTCGTAGACCGGCTCGTCGCCGGCCACGTCCACATAGTCGGCCCCATTACACAGTGCTGCGTGGGCGACCCGGTCGAGCACTTCGCACGAGGGGCCCGCACAATTCACCACGACCTCGCAGTCACGGCAGAATGCCGTTAGCGAGTCAACGTCGAACGCATCCACCGGGCAACGCTCGAATTCGCATTCGGACATTTCCAACCGGGCGGCAGATAGATGATGAGGCTCACGAGCCCCCAGACGCAGCCGTGTGCCGGGCAGCCCGGCCAGCTCCTGCGCCAGCGCTGCGCCCACAGCGCCAGACGCGCCGACGATGCCTATCGTCCGTGACTCCATTAGCCGTGATCTCCCAAGTCGCTAGTCCGATTCAATGCAAGGTGGCTGCGCCCTGAAGAACGCTCGCAATCCGCTGGACATGGGGCGACCGCATGCAGCCGAAGTGATCGCCGGGGATATCGACGACACGCAGACCTCCCAGAGAGACCTCTTGCCAGAAGGCGGTCATGTCTTCCCGCAGGCCCGGGAGGAAATACGTTCCCCCCTGCTGGCGCAAAAACTCGACCTCGCCGGTGTACAGGCCGGGCTCGTAGAGGGTCACGGCCTGGAGGCTGTGACGGAATACCCGGAAGAAGTGCTCAAAGCTGCGCTGGCCCCCTTCTCCGGCACTCGAAGCCGCCGCCATTGCGCGGTAGCGTTCCAGACGGTGTGCCGGCGGCTCTTCCGCCAGGCTAGCGAAAGACGCCGCGACCTCTTCCAGGCCAACGTGACGGTCAAGATCGGCGAACGCACCATTGGGAAGGCGACCGGGCGTAGCCGCCAACACGCGCTGCAGCGCCTGGCCGATGGCCGCGTCGTCTTCAGGGAAACCAGCCACCCCCGGATCCAGGCCGAGCACTCTCAGAAAGGCGTACTCGGCGAGTAGCTCGTCTTCTACCAGATAGGGAATCTTGTAGGAGCTGATCACCGTTACACCGGCCGCTGCATGCCCGCGCTCGGCGAGCTGCCGGGCCATCTCCAGCACGATGAGCCCACCCATGCAGTAACCCACTAGGCGCGGAGGCTCGTCCACGCCGGATCCCACCAAGTCATCCACATAACGGCTTGCCAGGGTTTCGATCAGCCGCTGCGGCGGAACCGCGAGGTACGTTTCCTTATCCGCAGGCGCCAGCCCGTAAAGCGCCCCGCCTTCGTAGACTTCCATCAATGGCTGGTATGGCAGCAGCGTTCCGCTGCCTTCGTGCACCAGCACCGTGGGCCGTCCCCGGTCAGCGGACTTGAGCTGCACCAGCGTACCGGGTGACTCCCGCGAGGTGTCGGGTTCCGGCATCTCCTCCTGGTCCAGCCATGTGGCCAGCGCCGTAATTGTGGGCTGCTCGAGTACCTTGCGGAGCATTCGGTCCCACTCTGGTGCACAGTCACCAAGCTCCTCGCGCAAACGCCCCACCAGTTGAGCGACCAGTAGCGAATCACCACCGCATTCGAAGAAGTCGTCGTCGACACCCAGATCGTCGATTTCCAGCACCTGGGTCCAGACGGCGTGGAGACGACGCTCGGTCTCGGTGCCGGGGGCGGTCCCGCGACCGCCCCGACGCGCCTCGCCGGTGCTGAGCCACTGCGTGAGGGTGGTTCGATCGATTTTGCCGTTACCGTTTAGCGGCAGAGCGTCCACGCAGTGTATATGCGTCGGCAGCATGTACTCCGGCAGGCGCTGCGCCATATGCCGGCGAACCGCGTCTTCGTCGATGCGCGCGCGGTCGGCCTTGAAGCGCGCGGCGAAGAAATGCTGGCCGACGGCGGATATGGGGTTGTCGGCCTCTGGCAGAACCAGGTGGTGATCGGCGCCCGCCCCCTCCAGCAACTGCAGCCACTTGTCACGCGGTACGAAAGTCATGTCTCCGCCGGCACGAAAGTCGGCGAAATCCGTGAGTCCTTCCTTGAACTCCATGGAGGTCATGAGCTGGTAGTTGTCCCGGGTCGCTTCGATGAACAGCAACCAGCCGCCCGGGCGCAGCAGCTCGCGAAGATGCGTCAGCACCACGGTTGCGTCGCGAGCGTTGTGCAGCACATTGGCGCAAACGATCACGTCCACGGAGTTGGGCGCATACCCCTGGCGGCGGTAATCCTCATTCACGTCGAACAAGCCAAAGCGCACGAACGGATAATCCGCGAACCGCTCGCGGGCCTCGTTGAGAAAGAACCGGGAAACGTCCGTGAATTGATAGTCCACCGGCAACTCGGCAAGCGCGGGGATCAACTCAGCGCTGGTACCGCCCACACCGGCCCCCACCTCCAGAATGCGCACTGTGTCATCGGTGGGAAAACGCTCGACGATTTGCCTTAGAGCGGTCGTTACCGCCGCGTTGAGATAGCGGCTGATGAAGTTGTCCTGATAAGCCGCCTCAGCAGTTTCCAGCCGGCCCTGCGGAAAGAGCAAATCAAGCGGGTCGATCTCGTCACGAAGGAGCTCCGGCAGGTGCTCGGTGCTCTCGCGCAGGTAGCGCATCAGCTCCCCGCCATAGTCGACTACCTGCTGCAGCCGATCGATTTTCTGCCACAACGCCCCGATATCCCTATCGTCAACGTTGGCGAGGTCGCGATAGCGGCCGGTCGCCGGGTCGAATTCGATCAGAGCGTTGTGCCACAGGGCCGTCAACCAGCGGCGCAACAGCCGCCGGTGCCGATCTGCCACATTGCCGAGGACTGCTATCTCGTCCGCCGTGTAAGCCGCGTCCGGCTCCGTGAAGGCGCCGACGCGGCGCAGCGCGCGCGTCATGCACAACAGCGCGACACGGTCCATGCGCTGTACTAGATCCTGCAGATCCTCGCCCCGAACCCCCTCCTCCATCGCGGCAGCCATAGCGCGCACTGACGCCTCCAGCGCCTCCCCGACGGCCTCCGCCGCATCGACTCGTGCGGGCTCGACAAACGCTTCGAGCCGTCCCCGCGAGCCCTCGCCGGCGACCAAAGTGATGCCCGCGCCGACGGCAGGATACGTCAGTAACGCCGACTCGATCTCCGCAAGCTCGATGCGGTGGCCCCGGATCTTCACCTGGTCGTCATCTCGGCCGAGAAACTCGATGTTCCCATCCGGGAGGTAGCGACCAAGATCCCCCGTGCGATAGAGCCGCTCCCCGGTGCGCGGATGCGCCAGGAAGCTCGCCCGGCTCCGCTTCTCGTCGCGCCAGTAACCCGAAGCCAGGCTAGCCCCGCCGATATAGAGATCGCCCGGCACCCAGTCCGGACAGCTCTCCATGTGGGCATCCAGCACATGGAACGTTTGATTGGTCAGCGGGCGTCCGTAGGGAATGCTCACCCAGTCCGCAGGCACCTCGTCGACCGGATAATGGATGGACCAGATGCCGGCTTCGGTCGCGCCGCCAAGGCTCAGCAGCGTCACATCCGGCACACGCCGGCGGAGCTCACCCGGGAGACCGACGGGTATCCAGTCTCCGCTCAGTAGCGCCACACGCAGGCTACCGAGGCGGATATCGTCCTCGTCCATGCAATCGAGCAGCATCTGTAGCTGCGCCGGGACGGAGTTCCATACCGTAATGCCATGCTCACCGATTAGATCGGCCCAGTGCGCAGGGTCCCGGCGCCGTTGCGGATCAGGAATCACGAGGGATCCGCAAGCCCCCAATACCCCGAAGACGTCATACACGGACAGATCGAAGCCGAGCTGAGCCAGTGCCAGAATGCGGTCCCCGGGCCAGACGCAGCAGCGGCGGTTAATGTCCTCGATGGTGTTCAGCGTCGCACGGTGGGTCATCATGACGCCCTTGGGCTCGCCCGTGGAGCCGGAGGTGTATATGAGATACGCGAGGTCATCAGGTCCCACCGACCGATCCAGCCCCAACTGCGGAGAGCAGGGTTGAACCGTGTCGACGGCTACCTCATCCACCTCCTGGGGCCATTCCAGCGTGCCCGACAGGGCGGACTGGGTAAGCACCGTTCGGACACCCGCGTCGGTCATCATGCGATTGCGTCGCTCGACCGGCTGCGTCGTATCAATGGGCAGATAAACGGCACCGGCCATCGACGCACCCAGCACCGCCGCCACCTGCTCCCAGCCGCGCTCCATAACCACCGCCACCGGCTCGGCGCACTCGACATGCCGCTGCTGCAGGGCGCGAGCCACACCGTTGGCGCAGGCAAGCAACTCCCCATAGGTCAGGCGTGTCGTCCCGGCAATAACCGCCACGCAATCGGGCCGCCGTCGCGCCCAGGTGACGAACCGCTCGTGCAGCAAGCCATCGGGCAGACGCCCGGCAGTATCGTTCACTGCTCGGCGGCGCTCCGCCTGAACAGCGGGGAGCGGCACCGGACGTGGTTCGTTCCATGCGCCCACGTCATCGATCATGCGCCACAGCAAGGACCGAAAGGCTTCGAACATCGACTCGACGACGCCTTCCGGAAATACCCCTTCGAGCACGTCCCAGTTGACGCTTAGCGCACCATTGCGCTCCATGACCTGACAGTCGATCCAGACCTGGGGCGTCTGGCTGATGCCGTAGTCTGCGGTGCCGCTGCCCAACAGCTGACCTTGTTCCACGTCGTCCGCGGTGAGCCCCAGGGTGCTCGTGAAGACCACGGGCATCATCGCCGCGCCCTGGCCATGCCGACGGGAGATCTCGCGCATCACTTCAACGCCGCTGAACAGGCGGTGGTCCATGTCCTGCCACAGCCGGGACTGCAGGGTCCGCGCCAGTTCCACGAGCGTCGCCCCGTCATCGGCGTGGACCGCGAGCAGCTCCACGGAGGTGAAATCCCCGACCAGCCGCTCCACCTGCTCGTGCAGGGGCAAGCGGTTGAGCAGTGTAAGATTGAGGGCAAAGTCCGGGCGCCGGCTCCATCGGGCGATCACCGCAGCATAGGCGACGAGGACCGCGACCGAGGGCGTAATCTCGCGTTGTCCGGCCGCGTCTCGCAGCTGCTGCCAGTACTGGGCCGGGAATTCGAGCTGGAAACGCTCAAACGACGGTGCGGTAGCGCAGCGCCGCGACCGTACGGGCAAATCCGGAGCCGGCGGCAGAGTCTCCGCGCGCTCCAGCCAATATCGCCGTGCCCGCTCGTAGGCGACTCCGCTGCGCAGTCGGCGCTCCGCCAGAACGTAGTCACGGAAGCTCACGTCCAGCCCGGACAGCGGGGATTGCGGATGCGTATACACCCGGTCAAGCTCGGCCAACAGCTGCTGAATGCTGAGAAAATCGGCGATGAGCAGATCGATGGAAACGTGCAGTACCGTCCGCCCGGAAGTGCGTGTGATCCGCAGCTCGAACAACGGCCACACGTCAGGACGGTAGACTTTGTGTGACAGCTCCGCACGAACGTCATTCAGTGCCCGATCGACGGAATCCTCCGGCTGGTCCCGCAGATCGAGCATTGGAATGCTGTAGTCCGGCACCTCAGCAAGAACCTGTTGGTATCCCTCCTTGTGAACCACCGCCCGCAGCATGTCATGGCGGCGAATCAGCACCTGCCATGCATGTTCGAGACGGGATCGATCGAGATCCGGAAAACTGATCTCGAAGTAGCCGTGACAACCAGTGCTGCCATATTCGAAGGCTTCGCTGCGCCCCATTAGATACGCCGCCTGGACGTCGGTAAGAGGGAAAGGCTCGCAGCGTCCCTCGTCGTCCGGCTCCAGGGTTACGGTGGCACCGCGCCGAAGATAGGCCAGCACCTCCGATTTGTGGTGTTTCAGTCGCGCGGTCCTCTCGGGTGTCATTACCCCTTTCGGCGCTCTGAACCGCAGCACGTCACCGGCCTCTTCCCAGAATCTTACGCCGGCGCTCTCCAGGTCGCCGATCAGCTGCTCTACGCTCATATCGCGCCTTCCTCCAGAATCTGGCTTCCCTGTTCGTCCTCGAGCCGCTCGATCTCCGCAGCCAGTGCCGCCACGGTGGCGGCTTCGAACAACCGGCCCAGCGACAACTCCACACCGAACTCCCGATAGACCGCTTCCACCAGCCGAGTGGCCAAGAGAGAGTCGCCGCCCAGGGCAAAGAAACTCTCCTCCCGGCCAATGCCGGTACGCTCCAGCAGCGCCTCCCATATCCGGGCCAGGGACCTTTCGGTATCCCCCTCTGGGACAGCGGCAACAGCGTCAGCGACTGCCTGGGCCGAATGCTCCGCCAGTGCGTTGCGATCCACCTTTCCGTTCGCAGTCAGCGGCAGCTGTGCGTGCGCGCTGCAGTGCTCGGGCACGGCGTATTCCGGTAGCTGCCCGGTGGCGAATGCGATCAACTCGCTCTCCGACGACGCCATGTCGGGCGTAACGTGGGCGTGCAGACGGCGGTGCACGCCTTCGCCCACGGCAATCACGACCGCTTGCTGCACGGCGGGGTGCCGTCGCAGCGCTGCCTCCACCTCACCCAGCTCGATGCGGTGACCTCGCAGCTTCACCTGCGTATCCAGCCGCCCGAGAAACTCCAGCGTCCCGTCCGGCCAGTAGCGCCCCAAATCCCCCGTGCGGTACCAGCGCTCGCCCGCCGACTGCACAAACTGCTCCGCCGTGCGCCCCGCATCCCCGTAGTAGCCCTGCGCCACACCCGCACCACCGATCCACAGCTCACCCGCCACCCAGTCCGGGCAGTCCCGGCAACGCTCGTCCACCACCCGATAGCATTGGTTGCGCAGCGGATACCCGTACGGAATCGAGCGCCAGTGCCCCGGCACCTCCTCCACGTCGAAGGCGTTCGACCAGATCGCCGCCTCCGTCGCACCGCCCAGCGCCGTGAGCTTCGCCCCGGGACTGCAACGGCGCAGCCGCTCGCGCAGATCCAGTCCCACCCAGTCACCCGAGACCAGCACCTGGCGTAGCGTCTGCGGCAGCACCTCACCACGCCCCTCGACATGGATCAGCAACATCTCCAACAGCGCCGGCACGCTGTTCCACAGCGTCACGCCCGCTCGCAGGTACTCCAGCCACGCCGACGGCTCCCGGTACTCCTGCTCGGAGACCAGCACCACCGACCCGCCAGCGCCCAGCACCCCGAAGAGGTCGTACACCGACAAATCGAAATGCAGCGCCGACAGCGCCAGCACCCGATCCGCCTCGCCCACGCCGTAGCGCTCGTTGACCGCTTCCACCGTGTTCACCGCCGCCGCGTGGCTGACCATCACCCCCTTCGGCTCCCCCGTGGAGCCCGAGGTGTAGATCACGTAGGCCAGCTCCTGCTCAGCGCGCGCCACCGCCTCGCCCAGCGGCTCGTCCTCGCGCGCCGCCTCCACCGACAGCACCTCCACGCCCTCGGGCCACTCCAGCGCCACGGCCTGCTCCGCCGTGCTCAACACCCGCTTAACCCCGGCGTCGGCATAGATGCGGGCACGCCGCGCCAGCGGCTGATCCGCCGCCACCGGCACGTACACCCCGCCCGCGAAGAGCACACCCAGCACCGCCGCGACCTGCCCCGATCCCCGGGCCTGGGTCACCGCCACCGTCTCGCCCGGTTGCAGCCCCCGGGCACGCAGCCGCGCGGCAATGCGCCGCGCCCAGTCCGCCAGTTCGCCGTAGCTGAGCTCGCCGCCGGCGCCCAGAAGCGCCGGGCGCCCCGGCGCCCGCGCCGCCTGCGCGAAGAAGCCCTCGTGCAGCAGCGCCCCACTACGCAGCGCCGCCGTGGCGTTAACACGCTCACGCACCGCGCGCTGATCGGCCGGACGCAGATCACCCACCGGCTCCTTCCATACCGACTCCGAGTCCGCCAGCCGTTCCAGCAACCCGCAGTAGGCCTCGAACATCGCGTCCAAAACCCCCGCCGGGAACAGATCCTCCACGGCATCCCAGTTGAAATGCAGCTGCCCCTGCTGCTCGAAGACCTGATGGTCGAGCCAGACCTGGGGCGTCTGGGATACGCCCCAGACGCGTTCCGGGAAGTCGCGGGCGGCAAACTCGGAGACGGCGTCGTCGACTCCCAGCGCGCTGGTGAAAACCACGGGCATGGCCGCATCGTCAGTGCCGCTCACGCGCGCCAGTTCCCTCATCACCCACACCGCCGACACCTGGCGATGCGCGAGATCACGCCAGAGCTGTGCCTGGAGCCGTTGAGCGCCGGTCAACCAGGACTCGCCTATTTCCGGGCGGAAGGAGATGAGCAGCAACGAAGTGAAATCGCCCAGAATGTGATTGATATCCGGGTGCACCTCGCGCCGGTCGAAGAGCGTCAGGTTGATGGTGAGCTCTGCCCGCGCACTCCACGCCGAAAGCACCTCGCCGTAGCAGGCGAGCAGCAGGGTGGACGGCGTCAGGTCATAGCTCCGCGCCAAGGCTTTGAGCCGCTGCCAGCGCCCGACATCCAGCTGCGCCTGCCGGCGCACGAAACGCGGCCGCCGGATCTGAGCCGGATCCCGCGCCAGAGGCAGTCGCGGGGCGGGCGGCAGCTGGTAGAGCCGCTCTCGCCAATAGGCCTCGGCGGAGGCTACCTCGGTCTCGGTTCCCGAACCGACACTGAGCACGTAATCCCGGAAGGAGACGTCCACCGGCGGCAACTCGGCGCTGGGGTCCTCGTAGAGCCGGGCGAGCTCGGTGAACAGTATCTGCATGCTTAAGCCGTCGAGGACAATATTGTCGAGACTCACCCCGAGGCGCGTACGATCGCCATAGCGCACCGCCCTCACGTCGAACACAGGCCAGCGCCTTGGGTCGAGCACCTGGTGAGACATGGCTTCGCGCAACTCGGACGCGCCGTCGTCGCCATCGGCGTCAACCACCCGAATCCTGAACAGGGGCACTTCGGCGAGAATCCGCTGACGACCGTCGTCGTCGAACACGGCGCGGAGCATCTCGTGCCGGCGTATCAGACGGTTCCAAGCCGCCTCCAACCGGGGCAGGTCCACGTGCGCGCCGTCGAACTCGGTGTAGAAGTGAGTGCCGACACCTCCGAGCACGAAATCCTCGCGGCGACCGAACCAGTAGGCCTGCTGAACGTCGGTGAGTGGAAACGGCCTATGGCGGCCATCAGGATCCGTCTCGAGCTCCGGCCCGGACTCGTCGGGCTCTCCCAGACACAGCGTGGCCGCGAAATCACGTAACACCGGATTGGCAAACAAAGCCGCCAGCTCGCCGCCATGAACACCGACCGCCTCCAGGCGAGCCATCAGGCGCGTGGCAATCAGGCTGTCGCCACCCAAGTGGAAGAAGCCCGATTCCCGCCCCACGTCGTCGACACCCATAAGCTCCCGCCACAGCTCGGCCACGCGGTTTTCGAGCTCGCCCTGCGGTGGCGACAGCGCGGCTGACGCGTCGAAAACCAGTGTTTCCACCTGACGCTCCAGACTGGCACGGTCGATCTTGCCGTTTGCGGTCAGCGGCAGGCGGCGCAGGCGCAGCAACGTCTCCGGGAGCATGTAGTCGGGCAACTGCCCCGCCAGCCAATCTCCGAGGGTGGCCGTGGGGCAGTGGCATAGCGACTCTAGCTGCCGGGCGTGCAACAACCATACGGGCGTACCCTCGACGATCCGGGAAGCCCCCGCGGCCTCGAGTCCGTAGCCGGTAAACCGCTCGCACCATGCCTGTGGCGGAAGCAGCGGCGTACCAGCATCGCGGCGCGAGTCCGCCAGACCGGTGAAGCCTCGCTCAACCAAAGCCACGGTCAGCAGCGCCAATGGCGAGAGTTCGGCGGTTTCCAGAGCAAGCAGCAGGCCTCCGGGTGCGAGCAGAGCGCTTGCCTGATTCAGGGCGGTATCGAGCTGTGGGTACCGATGCAGAGCATTGTTTGCGAGCACTATGTCGAAACCGTGGCGCAGCGGCTCGGGTACCCCTTCGGCCGGTAGTCGCTCGAACCGCAGCGCATCGGCATCATCCGCGAGTCTCGTCGCTGCGGCTCGCAACTGAGCCTGCGATCGCTCCAGCAAGGTATACGCCATCCATGCCGGTCCGAGCTCTGCCAGCAGCCGCTCAGCGGTCAGTCCACTGCCGGCGCCCAGCTCCGCGACCCGAGGCGGCCGTCCAAGGCGTTCGGCGATCTGCACCAACCATCCCGCCAGCCGGTCCAATGCGACCCGCTGAGCGGGTTGAACCCCCACTAGGACTTCGGGAGCCAGCACGGAATCGTCCAGCAGCCCGACGGGATCCTGCTCCCCACGCAGCATCGCCGCGATATCGCCCAGACGCTCGGTCAGACGCTCGGCCACGGGGACCAGCATCTCGGCACCGGAACGAGCGACCGTCGCCATCGGATCGGCGCAAGCGGCCACGGCGGCAAACCGTTCCGCGGGCACGAAACCGGTCTCCGTCTCACCGAGTACATCGCGCGAGGCCAGCCAGTGGAGCCATCTATGCAGCAGCGCCCGCATGCCGCTCGCCAAGCCCAGCTGCCGCTCCATATCGGCGACCGCACATGCGCCGGCGTCGAAGTCGATACTTTCATTCAGCAGCCGCAGCATCAGCGTTTCCGCCAGCTCGGCTTCGGCACGCTCGTAGCCGTCCCGATCAGGCAGCTCTAGTACCGGCGTGTCGTCCAGGGTTTCGGCCGTGGCGTTCGACAGCTCATGCTGTGCGGTAAGCACCGTATCACCCGCCGCGTCGTCGACGACCACCGCCGCGGCGATCCGTCGCTCGGACTCTCCCACCACCATGGCCGCGGCGTGCTGCACGGCGGGGTGCCGTCGCAGCGCTGCCTCCACCTCACCCAGCTCGATGCGGTGACCTCGCAGCTTCACCTGCGTATCCAGCCGCCCGAGAAACTCCAGCGTCCCGTCCGGCCAGTAGCGCCCCAAATCCCCCGTGCGGTACCAGCGCTCGCCCGCCGACTGCACAAACTGCTCCGCCGTGCGCCCCGCATCCCCGTAGTAGCCCTGCGCCACACCCGCACCACCGATCCACAGCTCACCCGCCACCCAGTCCGGGCAGTCCCGGCAACGCTCGTCCACCACCCGATAGCATTGGTTGCGCAGCGGATACCCGTACGGAATCGAGCGCCAGTGCCCCGGCACCTCCTCCACGTCGAAGGCGTTCGACCAGATCGCCGCCTCCGTCGCACCGCCCAGCGCCGTGAGCTTCGCCCCGGGACTGCAACGGCGCAGCCGCTCGCGCAGATCCAGTCCCACCCAGTCACCCGAGACCAGCACCTGGCGTAGCGTCTGCGGCAGCACCTCACCACGCCCCTCGACATGGATCAGCAACATCTCCAACAGCGCCGGCACGCTGTTCCACAGCGTCACGCCCGCTCGCAGGTACTCCAGCCACGCCGACGGCTCCCGGTACTCCTGCTCGGAGACCAGCACCACCGACCCGCCAGCGCCCAGCACCCCGAAGAGGTCGTACACCGACAAATCGAAATGCAGCGCCGACAGCGCCAGCACCCGATCCGCCTCGCCCACGCCGTAGCGCTCGTTGACCGCTTCCACCGTGTTCACCGCCGCCGCGTGGCTGACCATCACCCCCTTCGGCTCCCCCGTGGAGCCCGAGGTGTAGATCACGTAGGCCAGCTCCTGCTCAGCGCGCGCCACCGCCTCGCCCAGCGGCTCGTCCTCGCGCGCCGCCTCCACCGACAGCACCTCCACGCCCTCGGGCCACTCCAGCGCCACGGCCTGCTCCGCCGTGCTCAACACCCGCTTAACCCCGGCGTCGGCATAGATGCGGGCACGCCGCGCCAGCGGCTGATCCGCCGCCACCGGCACGTACACCCCGCCCGCGAAGAGCACACCCAGCACCGCCGCGACCTGCCCCGATCCCCGGGCCTGGGTCACCGCCACCGTCTCGCCCGGTTGCAGCCCCCGGGCACGCAGCCGCGCGGCAATGCGCCGCGCCCAGTCCGCCAGTTCGCCGTAGCTGAGCTCGCCGCCGGCGCCCAGAAGCGCCGGGCGCCCCGGCGCCCGCGCCGCCTGCGCGAAGAAGCCCTCGTGCAGCAGCGCCCCACTACGCGGCGCCGCCGTGGCGTTAACACGCTCACGCACCGCGCGCTGATCGGCCGGGCGCAGATCACCCACCGGCTCCTGCCATACCGACTCCGAGTCCGCCAGCCGCTCCAGCAACCCGCAGTAGGCCTCGAACATCGCGTCCAGAACACCCGCCGGGAACAGATCCTCCACGGCGTCCCACGCCAGCAACAAGCCGCCGCGGTATTCCATCACCTGGTGATCGAGCCACACCTGCGGGGTCTGGGATATCATCCAGCCAACACGGCCAAGACAATCCTCGGTGTCCTCGCCCAGCAGATCCCGGCCCAGATTGCTGGTGAACACCACAGGCGCAGCCATTGGCCGATCCGGATACAGCCGGGCAAGGTCCCGGAGAACCTCCACACCGGAATACGCGCTGTGGCCCACCACTTCCGTGAACTGCCGCTGCAACGCCGCGGCACGTTCCGCCAGCGTGCGAGACTCGGTGGCATCGACGTCCAGCAGCGTGAGCGTCGTGAAGTCCGCAACCAGCCGTTCCACGCCGGGTACCAGATCGCGGCGATTGAAAAGCGTCAGGTTGAGCAGAAAGCGGGCGTTACTGCTCCAGGCCGCCAGCACTTCTGCATAGCAGGCGGCCAGCATCATCGAAGGCGTCACGCCGTTGGAGCGGGCCCGCTGCTGAAGCGCCACCCAGCGGTCCGGAGACAGACGATGACTACGGCGCCGGAAGCGCGGCTGCCGGAGCTGGGACGGGTCCGCCTCCATAGGCAGCCCCGGGGCCGGTGGCAGATCGGGCAATCGTTGCTGCCAATAGGCCTGCGAACGCTCCCGCTCTGCGGCCCCCGTTTCCTCCAAAGCCGCGCGATAGCGGGGAAACTCTGACTCGATATCCGGCAGCCTCGCATTCGAATCGCGATAGAGCTCCGCCAACTCCTCCAGCAATATCCGGATGCTGAACGCATCCGCGACGAGCATGTCGATGTTGAAATGCAACCGGCTGCGGCCCTTGGGCAACAGCGAGAGCTGAATGTCGAATACCTCGCCATCCGCCACCGCCAGCTTGCGATGCGACAGCACCTCCCGCAGTGCCGTCAGCCGCTCCTCCAGCGCACCGGCATCGGCGCCGGTCAGATCATGGACCGTCAGTCCCGGCCAGGCGCCTTGTTCGTCGATACGCTGGCGGCCGTCGGCGAGAAATCGCGCCCGCAACATGCCGTGACGTGCGATCAACGCGGAAACCGCACGCTCCAGTCGCGCCGGCTCCAGCCCGGCGCCGTCGAATTCCGCGTATACGTGACAACCCACGCCTCCCAGAGGTTGAGCCTCGTCGCGGCCGATCCAGTACGCGTGCTGTACGGACGTGAGCGCGAACGGTGCGGCATCATCCACCACAGTGGCGGGCAGGAAGGGCGCGGTATCGGCGGCACCCCCTTCGCTCAGCAATCGCGACCAGGCATTGACGGTGGGCGTCTCAAACAGCGCGTCAAAGGTCACGGCAATGCCGTCGGACTTCAGCTTCGATACGAGATCCATGGCCATCAGCGAGTCGAGCCCGAGGCCAATCAGATCGTCCTCGTCGCCGATGCTCCGGGGCTCGATCTCCAGGAGTTCGGCTACCTCGCGGCGCAACCGCTCGAGATCCCAGGATCCCTGCTCCGAATTGTCAGCCGATGGCGTATCGAAGTCGGTCGGGGCATCCACGGGATACCAGTAACGCCGGCGTTGGAAGGGGTATAGAGGCAGGGACATGACGGGAGCGCGAATTCCGTCCACGACGCCCCAGTCGAGCGGAGCCCCAAGCTGCCAGGCTTCGAAAAGGCCAGACCGTCCCCCGTCCGACGGGTCCAGGACCACCGACCGCTCCGTCCCCTGCGCCGACGTCAGTCGCAGGAGAACACCCGAATCCGTCACGGCATCACCGGTATCGTCGGCTTCGCCGACCACGGAATCGGGCCGCAAACCAAGCATTCCCAGCAGCGCGACCAACGCACTCACTGTCGATTCCCCAGGCTGTGACACGGCCTCCGGCAGCCAGCTCTGGAGACCATCGAGCAGAGCCGCCGCAGCATTCGCATCCGGCAATCGCAGTGTTATGCGGCCCGGCTCCAAGGCGTACGCGGCGTGCGGGCGTTCCAGTCGCCCAATCAGCGTTTCCGCGTCATCGGCGCACACCAGCGCTCGCCATGACAGCCGGTGAGTACGCTGCTGGCGCCAGGCAGCCAGTATGTCCGCCCGTTCATCCGGGGAAGCTTCGAAGAGACACCGTGCGAGCGCCATGGCCATTTGCTGTAACGCCTGCTCGTCGGCCGCCGCCAACGGCACCCAGCCCTTCCACGGCGCGGTCGGAACGGACCCGTCGGCATGAGGTGCCCCCTCCACCAGCACATGACCGATGGTGCCGTTGAAGCCGAAGGAGCTAACGCCGATACGTGCCACCCTCCCGGCCGGCTCCAGCGTCCGGGTGTCACGGGGCAGCTCGAAGGTCGAGCGCCCGGTCCGGATCTCGGGATTGAGCTCGGTGAACGTGGGGCTGCCGGGCCAGCGGCCCGTGTGCAACGCTGCCAGCGCCCGCGCCAGACCGGCAGCGCCGGCGGCCGCCTCCAGGTGGCCGACGTTGGTCTTCACCGATCCCAACAGCATGGGGCGGGACCGATCGCCGAACACCGTCTCCAGGGCCGAGAATTCCAGCGGGTCACCCAAAGGCGTGCCGGTGCCGTGCATCTCCACGGCATCGACAGCATCAGGCGACAGCCCGGCACGACCCAGCACACGGCGAATCAGACGCGCCTGGGCGTCCGCGTTGGGCACCGTCAGGCCACCGCTGGCGCCGTCCTGCTGCAAGGCGCTACCCCGCACGACACCGAGAATGCGGTCGCCATCCCGGCGCGCGTTGGTGAGCGGCTTGAGCACGAATACCGCCGCGCCTTCGCCGCGGGCATAGCCATCCGCATCGGCCGACAACGTCGCGCAGCGCCCCCGTGGCGAAAGCATGCCGGCCACGGTCAAGGCGTTCTCCGTTTCGGGAGAGAGCAGGATGTTGACACCGCCGGCCAAGGCCAGGTCGCATTCACCGTCGTCCAGATACCGCATCGCGGTATCGAGTGCGGCCAACGACGCCGAGCAGGCGGTATCGATGACCATTGCCGGTCCAACCAGGTTCAGATGGTAGGCGACTCTTCCGGCACTCGAGCTCATGCTCGCGCCCTGCGCGTAGTACCCCCGGACGCAGTCCGTCCGGCCGGCCCGCAGCGGCATCATGGCGTAATCGTTGTGTCCCTGACCCAGGAAAACGCCCACCGGTTCACCGGCTAACCGCTCTGCGGGAAGCCCTGCATGCTCGATGGCATGCCAGACCGTTTCCAGAAGGATTCGCTGCTGCGGGTCGGTGGCCTCGGCCTCATTCGCCGACAGCCCGAAGAAACCGGCGTCGAACCCGTCGACGGAGTCGAGGTAACCACCCGGTTGCGTCAACGGCACGCCGTCGCGCTTGCGGGCCTCTGGCACGGGACCCGTCGCGCTGTCAGCGCTCAGCAGCCACTGTGAAAAGCCACCGAATTCCGCCGGAGCACCCGGCAGACGCAGACCGACACCGATGATCGCGACCGGCTCCTGAATGGATACTCCGCGTTCCCGGAGCGCTTCGGCGTCGTTGGACTGCCCCTGCAGCGCCGCGCTGAGTCGCCGCAGGCTCGGATAGCGGAAGACAGTGCCGGGCACGAGGCCGATACCGAATCGCTGTCCAAGCAATGCACACCAGCGAGTGGCTCGCAGCGAATCGAGGCCAAGATCGGCAAAGCCTTCGTCCACGCCGACACCTCCAAGCCCCAGCATCTCGCAGAGGGAGTCGTGCAGCCGGGTCAGCAGGGCGTCGTCGCTGCGCTCACTCGGTGTGGCATCCGACAGCGAATCCCGTTCGCGGCGATACAGCAAGCGCAACTCCGACTCGTGATAGCGCCGGGCCATCTCCTGGCGGCGAATCTTGCCGCTGGAGGTCTTGAGCAGGCTGCCCCTCGGTATAAGCGCGATCCTGTCCGCTACCAGTCCGTGCTCCACATACACGGCCCGGGCCATGACGTCGACCGCCTCAGCGAGCTTTTCGCGCGCCGCATGGCGGTTCATCTCCGCCATGAGCACCAAAGCACCATCATCGCCCTGCTGCACCGCACACGCGCCGCCGACGCGAATACCCTCAACCTCCCGCTCCAGGGTCAGTTCCAGGTCGTTGGGGTGGTAATTGGCGCCGTTGACCACGATCAAGTCCTTGAGGCGCCCGCAGACGAATAGCTCACCACCGTCCAGGAACCCGAGATCCCCTGTGCGCACGAACGGTCCGCGACCATCGCAGAGGTGCGCCCCGAAAACGTCCTGGCTGTCGCCTTCGTTCCGCCAATACCCGGAGGCGGCGCTTTCGCCCTTTATCCAAATCTCGCCCACGGACCGCTCCGGCAACTCCTCGGCGTCTTCCGGACGGACGATCGCCAGCTCCCAACGGTCGAAATAATCGCCGCAGGAGACCAGGGTGCGGCCGGAGCCGTCGGCGCACGGCGCGGCGGTGCCGCACGCCATCGCCTCGACGTCGTAGCAACCGATTCGCCAGCCACGGGGGCGATGGCTGATGGAGACACACAGCCCTGCCTCGGCCAGTCCATACCCGGGGGTCATCGCCTGTGCCGCAAACCCCGCAGCAGCGAAGTGGCGGCAGAAACGCTCCAACGTCTCCGGACGCACGGGCTCGGCGCCGTTGACGGCATAGCGCACGGCCGTGAGATCCAGATCCTCGACCGCTTCCGCGGGCACTACGTCGCTGCACAGGCGATACGCGAAGTCCGGCGCTACCAGCCAGTTGGCCCGATAGTCCGACGCCGCTCGGAGCCATCGCAGCGGTTCGGAAGCGAATGACTGTGGCGAGAGCAGTGTGCAGGTGCCACCGGTGAGAAGCGGTACGAGCAGCCCCAGCACGACGCCCATGTCATGGTACAGGGGCAGCCACGTGGCCATGTGGATGGGATCCGACGCATCCCATATGCGGTGGAACAACGCCACCTGTGCCAGGAGATTGCGATGCGTGTTGCACACACCTTTAGGCCGTCCGGTGGAGCCCGAGGAATACTGCAGAAAGGCGATGGCGTCCTCCGGGCAGTCGCAGGGCGGCATCGGGCTTTCCTTCTCTGGCACGTCGTCCACCCGCTGCACGTCCAGCGCGGCGATCAGCGGCTCCCCACCAGCCCGTTCCTGCACCTCGCCCGTAGTGAGTACTAGAGTCGGCTCCGCATCCCCCATGACATGCTCGAGCTGCTCAATTACACGGCGCACGCGCGCCGGACCGGGGAGATTCACGGGCACTGCAATCACCCCGGCGTGAATCGCCGCGAGCAGACCCAGAGCCATATCCGCCCCGCTAGGGGTAAGCAGCAGTGCACGCTCGCCGGGAGCGTGGTGCACCGCGATCCTTGCTGCCAGCCTTTGTACGCGGTCATACAGATCGGCATAACGCCAGTTCACGACTTCCCGGCCGTCGGTCCCGACGAAGCGCAACGCGGTCCGCTCAGAATGACTGGCCGCCACCGACGCCAGGCGCCGGGCAACGGTGTCTGCTGCCATCGAATCACTCCCTTGTGGCTGCTGGTCGCCGACTCTCGGACAGCTCCGGGAAATCCCCCGTATCGGTGCCCTCATTCAGCGCAGCGTCGTGTTCCCGCCAGAGCGCCTGATACGTGCCGTTGCCGGCGAGAAGCTGCTCATGGGTGCCCTGCTCCGCCAACCGTCCACCGTCGAGAACCAGGATCCGGTCGGCGTAGCGGATGGTATGTAGCCGGTGTGCGATGACGATCACCGTGCGGCCGCGCACGAGCGCTTCGAGCGCCCGCTGGATTTCCCGCTGGGCGTAGGGGTCGACGGAGGCCGTCGCCTCGTCGAGGAGCACGACCGGGGCGTCCTTGAGCAACGCCCTGGCGATCGACAGCCTTTGGCGCTCGCCGCCGGAGAGCCGCGCCCCGCCTTCGCCGATACGCGTGTGGTAACCGTGGGGTAGACGCTGCACGAATGGGTCACAGTAGGCGGCGCGGCAAGCACGTACGACGGCGTCGTCGTCGGCGTCCGGCCGGCCCATACGCACGTTGTCCAGCACCGTGGCGTCGACCAGTTGCACGTCCTGGAAGACGAAGCCCAGCTCGGCATATAGCTCGTTCGTGCCAAGCTCGCGAATATCCACTCCGCCCAGGGTTATACGGCCCCGCTGGGGATCGTGGAACCGGGCCAGAAGTCCGAGAAGGGTGGACTTCCCGGCCCCGGAGGGGCCGACCACCGCCGTTACCGCCCCTGACGGTGCCCGGAACGAGACATCGTGTAGCACCCACTCGTCCGCGTAACGAAAGCTCACGTTCTCGAACACCACGTCGCTGCCCTCGGGAGCGGTAGCGCCCAACCGCTCGGGTAGCGCGGGCTTGTCCAGCAACTCCCGGATGCGGGCCTGGCTCTCGGCCATGAAGCGCACCTCGGTCAGGTAGGCAGCCGCGTCCAGCAACGGGCCCAGCACCCGGTAACCAATGAGGATGAACAACAACCAGCCGAGCGGATCGAGCCCGCCACGAGCGGCCAGGGCCGCGCCGGTGAGCAGCAGCAACACCAGACCCAACTCCACGCCCAGGCGGTAGAACTGCACGGTGCCACCCCCCCAGGCCTCGACACCCATGCTGGTGTGACGAATGCCCGCAAACAGGCGTTCGAGACGCTGCAGCATGGCGTCGGTACGGTGGAATAGCCTCAGGGTGCGAATACCGGCGAGGAATTCGACCACCACGGACGTGGCGTGGCTGACCTGGCTCTGCTTGCTTCGACTCGCTCGCAGGAACCACCGGCTCAAAAAGTTCAGCGCGGCCACGGCGAGCGGAACGGCCGCGACCAGTGCCAATGCCAGCCGCCAGTCCACCAGGAACAACGCGACGGTAATCAACAACGGCACGGCAGCGGCCGCCACCAGCTCGGCGGTCAGATGGGTGAAGATATCCTCCACACGCTTCATGTCGTCGGTGAGGACCGACGCGAGACCACCAATACGCCGCTGCTGAAGCTCTCCCAGAGGCAGGCCGCGCAGATGGTCGATGACGCGGGCCCGGTAGCACATGATGAGGTCGTAGGTGCCCAGGAAGCAGTCCAGCTGACCCAAGTAGGAGAACAGCAGCTGACCGGTCAGGCAGACGAGTAGCCCGAGGACGACGAGACCCACTCCGAACATGTCCAACTCGCCTGCGAGCACCTCGCGAAGCGCCAGGTAGGCCAGCAAAAAGGGCAGACTGCCGAAGGAAAGCTCCAGGATCCGGAATCCGATGCCCCGATACAGCCGCCTCGGCCGCTCGCCGGCCCGCCGAATGACATCAGTGAATACCGACACGGGATTCCTCCTCGGTACGCAACTGCCACGCGTGACTCTCGAACTGGCTCTCCCAAAGCTCACGATAGAGGGGGCACCGTTCCAACAGCTCCGAGTGCCCGCCGGCGTCGGTCAGTCCCCCGTCATCGAGCACGAGCACCTGATCCGCGCCATCGACGGCGTACAGCCGATGAGCGACAACCAACACTGTCTTATCGGGATAGGCACGGCGCAGCGCTCGGTAGAAGGCCTGCTCGGTGAGCGTGTCTGCGAATGCAGTGGCCTCGTCGAGAACGAGTATCGGTGTGTCCGCAAGCAGGGCCCGGGCGATGGCGATGCGCTGGCGCTCGCCGCCGCTTAGACGAACCCCCTGCTCTTCCACACGGGTGAAGTAGCCCTCCGGCAGATCCCGGATGAACTGATCTGCCTGGGCGATCCCGGCGGCGCGCTGCACCTCCGCATCGGTGGCGTTCGGCCGGCCGAGGCGGAGGTTGTCCAGAAGTGTGCCGCGGAACAGAAACGCCTCTTGGGGCACCACGGCCACCAGCCGAGTCCGCTGGGCTTCGGAAAGTCGTGCCAGGGGGACGTCCCCGATACGAATCTCCCCCTGATCCGGCACCTGCAGTCCACCGAGGAGATTGACCACGGTGGTTTTTCCCGCTCCGGAAGGCCCCACCAGCGCAGTCATCCTGCCCTCGGGCAGCCGGAAGCTCACGGCCTCGAGCGCATTACGCGCGCCATAACCGAACCGGACCCCATCGAAGGTGACGTCATGGCGAACCGGCGGATCGGTGGCCGTTCGGGTATCACTCGGTGCCGACACAAGCAAGGGTTGGATACGACGCACTCCGCCGAGGATTTCGCGAATCAGTGAGGCGAAGTGCATCACCTTGAATAGCGGCCTCAGCAGACCGGAGCCGGCCATCAGACAGAGGATGAGCTCGGGCACGGTCAGCGCGCCGTGCAGATTGAGCCACAACCCCACAGGCAGCACGACGGTGATATTCGCACCCAGCAGCACCATGAATGCCGACCACCCCGGCACGGCCTGCCGGGTGAAATCCGAGACCAGATGCCGGTAACGCTCGAGGCTGTCGTTCATGGCCCGGAACGAGCCGGCGGTCTGCCGGAATGCCTTCATGACCGGCATGCTGCGTACGTACTCCACCGTGGCACCGTTCA
The DNA here is from genome assembly GCF_051195215.1 of Arhodomonas sp. AD133. Classification (NCBI taxonomy): domain Bacteria; kingdom Pseudomonadati; phylum Pseudomonadota; class Gammaproteobacteria; order Chromatiales; family Ectothiorhodospiraceae; genus Arhodomonas; species Arhodomonas sp. AD133. The sequence continues at coordinate 34,329 of NZ_JBNAZM010000044.1, forward strand.
GATCGGCCACGGCCTGGTTGTACTCATCGATGCGCTCACCAATGTCACGGAAAAGGACCGCCTGGACGGCAATGGCGAGGGGCACCGTGGACAGGGCCGCCAACGCCATTCGCCAATCCACCCAGAACAGCAGGATGCCGACGAAAAGCGGTCCCAGGACGGCGGCCACAAGCTCGATCGTATGGTGGGCGATGAAAAGCTCCAATCGCTCGACGTCCTGGAAGACGATCTTCTTCAGCGTGCCGGTGGTGTAGGCCTGCAGGCGGGTCAATGGGATTGAGGCGATCCGCCGGACCAGATTCCGGCGGATCTCGAAAAGCAGCCGGTAAGCGGCATAGTGACTGAGATAGCCGGCGAGCGTATAAGCAGCGTATTTCCCCACCAGTGCCAGGGTCAGCCAGCCGGCCAGGCCCGTCAGCTGGCTGGCCACCGCATTCCCGGCCAGCACCACCGCCGCCGCCCGGTAGAGCAACCAGTAAGGCCACAGCTCCAGCGCCACCGCCGCCACGGCAAGGGCCATCGCGATGAGCAGGCGCGTGCGCTCGGGACGTAACAGCGTAATGAGCGTTGCCCATTCGCGGTTTTCAGCCGACATCCTTAGCACTCCTTCGTGGGCAGCGGAGACCGAGCTACCAACGGCCAGTCACGGAAATTCCAACGGAACGAGGCTCGCCGGCGCGGGCAAACCACTGATCGTCGAGCTCGAAGGCACGCGTGGCGTAGACCTCGTCAGTGGCGTTGTTCACCCAGGCTGTCGCCGCAAATCGACCGTTGTCGTAACCAAGGCGGAGATTGAGCAGTTGGTAGGCATCTTCTTTCTGCTCGTTGGCGAGGTCGTAATAGAAGCGTCCTGTTCCCAACCAATCGGCGCGCAGGTAGACGTCATCAGTGAAGCGGTACTCGGCCGCCAGGCTGAATGTTTGCCGTGGGGCGTTGGGTGGGCGTTTACCCGAATAGTCCACGTGCCCGACAGGCTGGCCGGTGTCCGGGTCGTACACGGTATCCGTGTACTCCACGAAGTGGGCATCGTTGTAGCCGACCCCGGCCTGCAACAGAAATGCGTCAACCGGGCGCCACGCGAGCTCAAGCTCCACGCCCCGGCTCCTCGAGCGCCCAGCATTCTGAGTCACCGATTGGGGATAGAGCTGCTGCTCGACCTGCTGATCCTTCCACTCGATCCAGAACAATGCCATGTCGGTACGCAACCGCCCGTCCAGCCACCGAGCCTTCATGCCCAGCTCGTAGTTGGTGGTGTACTCGGGATCGAATTCCAATCGGTTTTCCGGCGCCTGGGTATTGAACCCGCCGCTGTTGTAGCCGCGTGCGATGCTTGCATAAGCGGACCTGTCGCGGGAGAGCGCGTAACGGGCGGTGAAGCGGGGCAACCAGGCGTCGAAGGCCTCCCTGTCCTCGACCCGCGAAGGCGCCATGCCGAAGGCGGACAGATCCGGCTCGGTCCGGCTGCGATGTGTAAGATCCTGGGTTTCGCGGTCATACCGCAAACCGCCGGTGAGCTCCAGACGGTCCGACACCGGCCACGTAACCTGCCCGAAGGCGGCATAGCCCCGGGTATCCACAACACTGGAACGCACGTCCGTAAACGGCGGAACCCCCATGGACGGCATTCCCTGACGCATCTCGGTGTCGACGCCTCGGTCATCTTCTTCGTCGAAGTAGTAAAGCCCGGCGAGCCAGCGCGGGCCCGGACGGCCCTCGGGCGAGGCGAACCGCAGCTCCTGGGAGAGCCGGGAAATGTCGGTATCGAGATGCAGGCGAACACGGTCCTCCGCGGTGAAGTCCATGTCCATGTGCTCGCGTTTGTCCTCCCGCGTCGCAGCGCTGATGGCAGTGACAGTCACGTCGTGGGCCTTGTATTCGGCGTGCACGCTGGCGTTGTAAACGTCGGTATCCGCTTCGCCGACGAAATCGGAATTCACTTCTCCCGGCGAACGGCGCACCTGCTCCACGGGCGCAAATGACGTGGAACCGTCGCGATAACGCTGGGCATCGAGCGTCGTCGTAACGTCCCATTTGCCTGACGGGTTCCAGCGCACCTTAAATCGCCCGTTACTGTCATTGCGCTCGTCCACGTCGTCCCGGCCATCAGAGCGGCGCGTAAAGTATCCGTCCGTGACCTGCACACGCGCGGCACCACGGTACGACCACGACGGGGAGCCGAGCGCACCGCCGGCGACTGCCTCAACGCTTCTGCGGTTATCGCTCCCCACCCCCACGCTGACTTCCGCCTCGGGGTACGGCTGCGGGTCGCGCGTGATCACGTTGATCACGCCACCACCGGTGTTGCGGCCATAGAGCGTGCCCTGCGGGCCCCGGAGCACTTCGACCCGCTCCACGTCCAGCAACTCGGTATCGAACGTCGTGTAGTGCACACCGTCGATGAAGAATCCGATCGACTGTTTGCCCTCGACGGCGGGCGTTATCCCGCGCAATGAAAGAAAGCCGGCATCCGAGTGATGACCGGCTCGAATCATGTGCAGGTTCGGAACCCGCTGCACCACGTCGAGCGTGTCCTCGCTGCCTGAGCGACGCAGCTCGTCACCCGTGAGGACCGTCAGGGCAGCAGGGACCTCGAAACCGGTCGACGGCGTCTTCTCCGCGGTTACCGTAATCGGAGCAAGGCTATGATCGGCTGATTCCTCGGCGTCGGCCGTTGCAGCGACGACCAACAGCAGTGTGAAAGGGGCGACACACCTGGGTTTCTCGCGCATAACTATAATGGGACGCGTTCTCATCTTTGGAACGGCGAGCGTACGCTGAGCCATCGCGTTTGGCTTGCCCCGGAAGGATTATTTCTTGCTCAGAACGGAGCGAGGACGGTCACCGGCCCGACCGACGCGCTACACAACAAGCAGGCAAAAGCAGCCTAGGCCGCCGGCCCTATCCAGGCGGGAAGCCATTCGCTGTATTCAAGAGGATCCGCGACGGATGGGGCCGCTACGGTCCCACGTCAGGCGGTGCGTCCGAGCGGCGCCGGTGCGTCATGCGGTAGCGGCCAGGTGAAATTCCGAAGCGGGTTTTGAAGGCCTCGCTGAAACGCGCCACACTGGCATAGCCAACAGCCATTGCAGCACGTGTCACGTTGTAGTCCTTCGTCTCCATGAGCATGCGGGCCCGGTGCAGGCGCTGCTCGCGGACGAAACCGTAGACGGTGGTTCCGAACAGCTCTTTGAATCCTTTCTTGAGCTTGAATTCATTGAGCCCACTGCGCAGCGCCAGCTGGCGAAGCCCAGGCGGCTCAACCAGCTCATTCACCAGCACGTTTCTGGCACTGCGCAGGCGAGCGACATCCGTAGCTGACACCGAGGACGCACGAGCCAACTCAGAAGACTCGCCGAACAACAGCGCGAAGAGCTCGGTGGTTTTCGCCTGACGATACAATGCGGAGGCCGACGGCGAGACCGGGGGGTTTTTAAGCTGCTCGAGAATCAATTGAAACGCAGGCTCGAGTGGACGTTCGTAATGGAACGGGCGCTCCTTTTCAATAGCCGTAAGCAAACGCGCGAAATCAGCGCCGCCACGACAAAGCGATCTACCAAAGGCCTTGCTATCGAGGCGAAGGCTAGTGCTATGCGTCCGGCCGCCGAATTGCACTCGGCCCACAAGGCCCGGCGCATAGATCACGTGTATCGTCCGGCGCCATGTCGTAGCGTCAAAGAGCCCGTCGACAGCCGCATGCATACTGCTGTCATCGCAAGTGACAATCTCCAGTACGTTGTAGTCCATGGTGGAGGTAACGTGAAGATCCCCGGTGAGGGCCTGATCCAGTTCCCATAGCTGCCCCATGGTACCCACCGGACTGATGCATGCCCGCCCATGCCCGAATCGTGATGGCAATGCAAGTGTGGTGGCTCCCCCCGCGGTGTCGTGACCTCCGGCCTCTGGGGCAGATTGGTACAGCTCCAGCAAGTCCCTTGCCTCGACGCTGTATGCCATTGCCGCGACTCCCACACTTCTTCAGTAACACGAATGATAATCATTATTATAAAAAGCGCAAGGAGCACCCCTCCGGGCCTACATGGAGTCCTCCCAAGTTCATCAGCTTATGCCTGATTTTTCGGGTTGAGCGGGGCGTGGAGTACCGCAGATCAGTAAGTTGGGCTGG
>NZ_JBNAZM010000045.1:0-38309 GCF_051195215.1 Arhodomonas sp. AD133
CAGGCGATGAAACACTGGTACGCTGACAGGCCCGATCTATTTCACAAAAAGCCACGGAATCGTCCGGGACCCGACACCTATGCACCCACCTACCCCTATGAGGCCGATCAGTCCCTGCCCCAGCGCATGCAGAATGGACGTCTCCAGCAGAAGCCGTCCCGCGCCATACAGGGAGGTGAGCGACAGATAGCCGAGGACCAGAAAAGAGAGATAAATGGGGAAAGGCCAGTGCCTGTAGGCAGCCATCGCGCCTCCGGTTAGTTGTCGACACCCCCCGCTCACCGTGGATTATCGGCGTAGACGCCTGCCTCTACCCGCCATTCGGCGATGAAGCCCGAGAAGGCCACCAATGCACGACGGATGCGATCCGCAATGGCCTCGTCCGCCACGATGTCACTGGCATCGAGATCGCGATTCAGCAGCGGGACGGCCAATGCGGCCTCCTCTGCAAAACATCCCGACATGGTTTCGAGGGTCACGCGCAAGGCGTCCTGCGCGTGGGATGCGCGAGGGGAGGCATTGAACAGGGTGAATGGCTTGTTGACGAAGCCGTCGCCGCCGACGAGCCAGTCCAGCGCATTCTTGAACGCCCCCGGAACACCGCGGGCGTACTCCGGACAGGCAATCAGCACACCGTCCGCAGCTCTTACGCGCGCGTTCAGTTCGCGTACAGCGGCGTAACCCGGGTGGCGTTCGTTCCACCCTTCCGCGCGGATACTGCCGTCACGTGCGAACAGTTCAGATGCAAGGTCCGGATTGAAATGGGGCAGGTCGGCGATACCGTGGTATCGCTCGATCACCAGCCCGGGCGGCGCCAGCCGCTGCGATGCGACCAGCAAGGCCGTATTGGAGGAATTCGCACGCAGACTGCCCGACAGCGCGACGACATTGACCGAAGCCTTCCTGTCACCGTCCATTGGTTCCATCGCATCCCTTTTCGAACATTCCGACATACCCTCAGCCGAGGCGTGGCAGCAACGACGCTCGGCAAGGGAGCCGCCGGCGCGCCCCATAGGCCGGCTTCGGCGACTTTACTGCATTCCACACCGGTCTTCGAGCGGCCTGGTAGCAGCGCTACCAGGCCGGTGGCCGAAGCCGTGGCCGGCCCGGATGCGGCGGTGTCTACTCCGAAGCCTCCGGTCGCATTGCCGGGAAGAGCAGGACGTCGCGAATGGACGGCGAATCGGTGAACAGCATCACCAGGCGGTCAATGCCGATGCCCTCGCCCGCCGTGGGCGGCAGACCGTACTCCAGGGCGCGGACGAAGTCGGCGTCGTAGAACATGGCCTCGTCGTCGCCGGCCTCCTTCTCGGCGGCCTGGGCCTGGAAACGCTCCGCCTGGTCCTCGGCGTCGTTGAGCTCGGAGAAGCCGTTGGCGATCTCGCGGCCGCCGACGAACAGCTCGAAACGCTCGGTAACGAACGGGTCGTCGTCCTTCGGACGCGCCAGAGGGGAGACCTCCTTCGGGTATTCCACGACGAACGTGGGTGCGCGCAGCTTGTCCTCGGCCGTGGCCTCGAAGATCTCCACCTGGATCTTGCCGAGCCCCCAACTGTCCTTCACATCGATGCCGAGCCTGTCGGCGTAGGCGGCGAGCTGAGCGCGATCGTCGAGCGCTCCGGCAGTGAGCTCGGCATTGTGCTCGAGGATCGCCTCGCGCACCGAGATGCGCGGAAAGGTCGCGGAGAAGTCGAACGTCTCGCCCTGATAGGTTACCTGAGTGCTGCCCAGGACCTCGGTCGCCAGCCCGCGCAGGAGCTCCTCGGTCAGGTCCATGAGATCGTTGTGATCCGCGTAGGCCTGATAGAACTCCAGCATGGTGAACTCGGGATTGTGCCGCGTGGACACGCCCTCGTTACGGAAATTGCGGTTGATCTCGTAGACGCGGTCGAGCCCGCCCACGACCAAGCGCTTCAGATACAGCTCCGGAGCGACACGCAGGTAGAGATCGCGGGCGAGCGCGTTGTGGTGCGTAACGAACGGCCGCGCGGTGGCCCCGCCTGGAATGGGCTGCATCATCGGCGTCTCGACTTCCAGGAACCCCCGCGCGTTGAAGGCATTGCGGATGTACTGGACGATGCGGCTGCGCAGCATGAAGGTCCGCCGCGAGTCCTCGTTCATGATGAGGTCCACGTAGCGCTGGCGGTAGCGCGCCTCCATGTCCGTGAGGCCGTGGTACTTCTCCGGCAGCGGCCGCAGGGACTTGGTGAGCAGCCGGACATCGTCGCAGCGCACGGACAGCTCGCCCTTCTGGGTGCGCATGAGCACGCCTTCGGCGCCGACGATATCGCCCACGTCCCAGCCCTTGAACTGCTGATAGACGCCTTCAGGGAGGTCGTCACGGCGCAGGAAGAGCTGGATGCGCCCGGACATGTCCTGGATGTGGGTAAAGCTCGCCTTGCCCATCACGCGCTTGGCCATCATCCGCCCGGCCACCCGCACGCGGATGCCGGCCTCCTCCAGCGCATCGCTGCTCCAGCGCTCGGCATCGGCGTAGTCGCGCTGCAGCGCGCCGGCCTCGGCATCGGGGCGGAAGTCGTTGGGGAAAGCGGCCCCGGTCTCGCGCCACTCGGCAAGCTTGCGCCGGCGCTCGGCAATGAGCTTGTTCTCGTCCTGCTGCTCGGTCATGACTCGTCTGTCGTCAAGTTGTTCAGGCGTGGCGGTAACGGGTGAAGCACGAAGAACGCCAAGGTTGCGCGAAGACCACGAAGGAAGGCGCCAGGCAGACGCGGCATCCGGAGCTCGGCGCCCGAAGGCCTCTCACACCCTCTGTGGCCTTCGTGCATCCGTCGTGATCTTTGGTGTTCATCGCGCCCGACCCATCGTCACAGGCCGGCCTTGAGGCTCGCCTCGATGAACTGATCCAGGTCGCCATCGAGCACGGCCTGGGTGTTGCCCACCTCGACGCCGGTGCGCAGATCCTTGATCCGGGACTGGTCGAGCACGTAGTTGCGGATCTGGCTGCCCCAGCCGATGTCGGACTTGGAGTCCTCCACCTGCTCGGCTTTCTCGCGCTGCTTCTGCACCTCCAGCTCGTAGAGCTTGGCGCGAAGCTGATTCATCGCCGTGGCGCGGTTCTTGTGCTGGGAACGGTCATTCTGGCATTGCACCACGATCCCCGTGGGATTGTGGGTGATGCGCACCGCCGATTCCGTGCGGTTGACGTGCTGACCACCGGCCCCGCTGGCACGATAGACATCCACGCGCAGGTCCGAGGGATCGATCTCGATCTCCACGTCCTCGTCGATCTCGGGGGAGACGAATACCGCCGCGAACGAGGTATGACGGCGGTTGCCCGAGTCGAAGGGCGATTTGCGCACCAGCCGGTGAACACCCGTCTCGGTACGCAGCCAGCCGAAGGCGTGGTCGCCGTCGACCTTCACGGTGGCACTCTTGATGCCCGCCACGTCCCCTTCGGAGAGCTCGATGATCTCCGCCTTGAAGCCGCGCCGCTCGAACCAGCGCAGGTACATGCGCAGCAGCATGTTGGCCCAGTCCTGGGCCTCGGTGCCACCGGAACCCGCCTGAATGTCGACAAAGGCGTTCTGGCCATCCATCTCGCCGGAGAACATGCGCTGGAACTCCAGCGCGGCGACGTCACTCTCGAAACCGGCGAGATCCGCCTCCACCGCGGCGAGGGTGCCCTCGTCGTCTTCCTCGCGGGCCATCTCCACCAGCTCCACGGCATCGTCCAGGCCCGAGAGCAACCGATCGAGAATGGCCACGACGTGCTCCAGGGAAGCACGTTCCTTGTTCAGTGCCTGCGCGCGGTCGGGATCGTTCCAGACGTCCGGGTTCTCGAGCTCGCGGCTGACCTCTTCGAGACGCTCTTTCTTCGTCTCGTAGTCAAAGATACCCCCTAAGGGACTCGGCACGTCCCTTGAGGTCTTCCAGGGTTTGATTGACGGTGTTCACTTCGACCATCGGTAAACGGCCCTTTCAGTACGTCGGCAATCGGGGAAAGGCGGCCGATGTTACACCATGCCCCCCACGCCCGTCAGTGCCGCCGACCGTGCGCTGCCGGGCACATCCCCGCCAGCCTTGCATCGGTAACCATCGACTATGCTTGCCTGAGTGAGACACACAGCGGTGCGGCCATGGTAGCGACGCACCCTTGCAGCCAACGGATGAGGCGAACCGTGCGCCAGTACAATGTCTACATCCTCGGGCTCGACGACTTCAATCTGCGCAAGCTTCGCGGCATCCCCGGCGCCGCAGAGTGCCGATTCATCGGCGTTCTGGATTCGCAGGAGATTCTGGAAGCGGATCACTTCCCGGTCGCGGACATGCTCCGTCGGGCAGAGCAACGCATGGCGGGCTCCGGCGAGCCCGTGGATGCGGTAATCGGCTACGTCGACTTCCCCGTGAGCACCATGATTCCCGTACTCGCTCAGCGTTTCGGCCTGCGCGCGCCGTCACTCACCGCGCTGCTTCGCTGCGAGCACAAGTACTGGAGCCGCCTCTGCCAGCGGGAGGTCGTTCCCGACAATATCCCGCGCTTCGAGGTCTTCGACCCGTTCGAGCCCGATCCGCTCGCCGGGCTGAGTCTCGATTTTCCCTTCTGGATCAAACCCATCAAGTCGGCGGGGTCGTTCCTCGGGTTTCGCATCGACGATGCCAATGCGTTTCACGCGGCTATCGAGCAGATACGCGCGCACATCGGCATTTTCGCCGAGCCGTTCAATCACATCCTCGGACTCGCCGAGCTGCCGGACGAGGTAGCCCGCGTGGATGGGCACTTCTGCATCGCCGAGTCGATCATCGGCGGCCGGCAGTGCACACTCGAGGGGTTCGTGTTCGACGGCGCCGTGCACTTCCACGGCGTGATCGACTCCATCCGGGCCCGTAACGCCTCCACATTCCTCCGCTACCAATACCCTTCGCGCCTGCCCGACCGGGTCATCCGGCGCATGGAGGCGATCACCGAGCGGGTACTCACGCACATCGGCTTCGATCAGTCGGCGTTCAACGTGGAATTCTTCTGGGATCGCCATGCTGACCAGGTCTGGCTGCTCGAAATCAACACGCGCATCGCGCAGCACCATAGCGATCTCTTCGAGAAAGTCGACGGCGCATCCAATCACGCGGTCGTCGTCGACGTGGCGCTGGGCCGGGAACCGCGGTTCGCCCACGGCCACGGGCCGCACAACTTTGCCGCGTGCTGTTTCCTGCGTCATTACAGTGACGGCGTCGTCGAAGACGTGCCCCCACCCGCCGAGATAACCGCGTTGCAGGCGGAATTCCCGGGGTTCACCTATGAGCCACACGTGCAGCCGGGCACTCGGCTATCCGCACTGACCCACCAGGACAGCTACAGCTACGTGCTCGCGCTCATCTATCTGGGCGGAGCGAGCCCCCAGCGCCTGCGTGAGGCCTACCGCGAATGCCGACGGCGTCTGCGCTTCCACATCCGAACGCTAGACCGGGAGGGATTCATATGCGACGGGTGAGCATCTTTCCACACGAAGTCCGCGAGCTCGACGGCGTCTGGATCCCCATGGCCGACGGCGTGCGCCTCGCCGCGCGAATCTGGTTGCCGGAAGGCGCCGAAGAGCACCCGGTGCCGGCGATCCTCGAATACATCCCCTACCGAAAGAGTGACCATACCCGCCCACGCGACGAGCTCAACCACCCGTACTTCGCCGGCCACGGCTACGCCTCGGTTCGGGTCGACATCCGCGGCAGCGGCGACTCCGAAGGCGTACTGGTCGACGAGTACACGCCCCAGGAGCTCGACGACGGTGTGGCCATCATCGAATGGCTGGCCGACCAGCCGTGGTGCGACGGCAATGTCGGCATGATCGGCATCTCCTGGGGCGGGTTCAACGGCCTGCAGATCGCCGCTCTCCAGCCACCGGCACTCAAGGCCGTGGTCACCGTCTGCTCCACGGATGATCGCTACGCCGACGACGTGCATTACATGGGCGGCTGCATGCTCGTGGACAACCTCTCATGGGCCTCGGTGATGTTCGCCGGCAACTCCTGCCCACCCGACCCGGCCGTCGTCGGCGACAAGTGGCGTGACATGTGGCTGGAACGGTTGAAGGGCAGCGGCCTGTGGCTCGAGCAATGGAGCTGTCACCAGCAACGCGACGATTTCTGGAAACACGGCTCCGTCTGCGAGGACTACAGCCAAGTGCAATGCGCCGTGTACGCCGTCAGCGGCTGGGCGGACGGCTACTCCAACGCGGTATTTCGCATGCTCGCCAACCTGGACGCGCCCCGGAAGGGCCTGGTCGGCCCATGGAGCCATCGCTACCCTCACCTCGGCGAAGCCGGGCCGGCCATCGGCTTCCTCCAGGAATGCCTGCGCTGGTGGGATTACTGGCTCAAGGGCAAGGACACGGGCATCATGGACGAGCCCATGCTGCGTGCCTGGATGATGGACAGTGTCCCGCCCGCACGGCGTTACGAGGTACGCCCGGGCCGGTGGATCGGCGAGCTCGGCTGGCCGGCGCCGAACGTCATCGAGCGGCGCCTGCCCCTCGGCGAGCGACGGCTCGCCGATCCCGACGAGACCGTCACCGAAACGGAGCTCACCTTCACCTCGCCACTGCGGACCGGTCTCATGGCCGGCAAGTGGTGTTCCTACGCCGACGGCCCCGACCTCTCCGGCGACCAGCGTGACGACGATGCCGGCTCGCTGGTATTCGACACCGAGCCTCTCGAGGAAGACCTGGAAATTCTCGGGGCTCCACGGGTCGAGCTGGCGCTCGCGGTGGATCAACCGGTGGCGATGGTAGCCGCCCGACTCGGCGACGTGCGCCCGGACGGCAGCATTACCCGCGTCACCTACGGCCTGCTCAACCTCACCCATCGTGACAGTCACGAGCATCCCCAGCCGCTGGAGCCCGGCAAGCGTTACCGCGTCAGCCTGGATCTCAACGAGGTGGGGCAAGCCTTTCCCGCCGGCCACCGCATCCGGCTGGCCCTGTCCACCTCCTACTGGCCGGTGGCGTGGCCCCCGCCCGAACGGGTACACATGACCGTGTGGAGCGGTGCGAGCACGTTGACGCTGCCGGTGCGCCCACCGCAGCCCCAGGACGCGGAACTCCCCGAGCTCGCCAAGCCCACCGGCTCGATGCCGGCTCCCAACCTCGTGCTCGAACCGAGCCGGCACACCTGGCACATCACCCACGACCTGGAGCAGGACACCTACACGCTGGACGTCGAGGACTCCGAGGGCATTTACCGGCTCGAAGACACCGGCACCGAGATCGAGAAGCGGGGCCACGAGCGTTACACCGCCCGCGGCGAGGACATGCACTCACCGCGCGGCGAAACCCACTGGGTGCTCGGCTTCCGTCGCGATGACTGGAACGTGCGCACGTTCACGCACACGATCATGACCGCCGACGCGGCCAATTTCTATATCACCGCCTCGCTGGAGGCCCAGGAGAACGGCCGCACCGTCTATCGTGACGACTGGGACATCACCGTGCCCCGGGACAATGTCTGAGGCGGGAGGTTGCGATGAAAGACCGAACCACCCTGATCGACGGCGACCGGATCCGCGACCGGCTCGTCAATCTCGTGCGGATTCCGTCCATCACCGGGGACGAAGAGCAGGCGATTCGCCATATCGCTGACTGGCTCAGTGACGGCGGCGCTGAGGTGGATTACTGGTACGACGGCATCGGCCGGCTCCTGATGGACCCGGCCTACCCCGGCCACGAGGTCGAGCGCGCCTGGGTACCGGTGGTCGCGGGCATGATCCGCGGCGCCCGCCCCGGACCCACCGTGCTCCTCACCGGTCACGTGGACGTGGTCCCGCCCGGGGATTACGAGCAGTGGTCGCGCGACCCCTACTCCGGCTTCGTCGACGGCGACCGCGTTTACGGCCGCGGTGCCTCGGACATGAAATCGGGCATTGCCGCCGCGCTGGAGGCGTTCGAGACATTCGCGCGGGGGCCACGGGATTTCCCCGGCCGTGTGGTGCTCATTGCCGTGCCGGCCGAAGAGGACAGCGGTCTGGGTACCCTCGCGGCCATCCGCCGGGGATGGACCGCGGACGCCGCGATCGTTACCGAACCCACCTGCCGTGACGGCTATCCCGAGATCATCGTCGCCCACGCCGGGGCGATGTCCTGCCTGCTCGAGATCCCCGGTGCGGCCGCTCACGCAAGTAAGCGGCTCAAGGGCGAAAGCGCGCTGGAGCATTACCTCGCCGTGCACGAAGTCCTGCGCAATGCCGAAGCGGCCGTCAACGCCAACGAGACGCACCCGCTGATGCAGGAGCTGCAACTGCCCTACGCCACCAACGTAGGGCTGATCCGCGGCGGATCCTGGTCATCGACCGTCATGGACAGCCTCCAGGTGGAGCTGCGAATCGGCGTCACCCTCAACGAGACCACCGCCGAGGCGAAAGAACGTTTCGAGCGGGCTCTCACCGAGGGACTCTCTCACGATCGCTGGCTGACCGAGCATCCTCCACGCCTTCACTGGCGCGCCGCCGGTTTCGGCTCGGCCGAAACACCGAGCGATCATCCGCTGGTGGACTATCTCGGCGACGCCGGCCAGGTCGCCTTCGGCGAACGCCCCCACATCGCTGGCGCTCCCTACGGCTGCGACATGTCGGCCTGGGTGCGCATCGCCAATACACCGACGGTGCTTTACGGACCGGGGGACATCGTGCAGGCACATGCGGCGGACGAATGGGTATCGCTGACCACGACACTCAAGGTCACGCAGGCGCTGGTACGGACCACCGCATCGCTGCTCGAGCTCGACCCGAGCGCGCTGCAGCTTTCCGGCACCCGCAAGGCGTCCGTGTGACCAACCCGTCCCGGCGCATTCGTGCACCGAACCGGCAAGACCGATCACCGGTTCGGTCGACGACGATCAGGCGCCCTTGGCGGCCTGCTGCTCATCGAACTCGAACTCGAGCAGCTCGACCGCCCGTTCGTAGCGGCGTTGCAGCTGCGAGGGCGAGTTCGCGCCTATCCACATAATGGCCAGGGTGTAGCTGTAGCTGTCCTGATCCATGAGCTCGGAGAGCCGCTGGCCGGGCTGCGGGACGATCTTGACAAGGGTGCCGGGGATTTCCCTTTCGACCCGGTCTATATCCTCGCGCCCCGGCACCCGCGTCACCACTGCGTCGCGGTAGGCGCGGATGAAGAACTTCGCGGCGCACGCGAACTCCCCTTCCCGGTAAGGCAGCCGTGGCCGTTGCCCCAGGGAGAGATCCGTGGCGATCTCGTGATGGGAGGCACCGTCGACCTTGGCGAAGAGATCGGCGTGGGACTCCGAGATGCGGGAATTGACCTCCAGCAGCCAGATCTGGTCAGTGTTCGCGTCCCAGAAGAACTCCACGTTGAACGGCGCGTTGTCATAGCCGATATGCGCCATGAAACGCTCGACGATGCGGGTCATGCGTTTGCGTACCCGCGCGGGCAGGCGCGACGGGTACTGGTAGCGGCTGAACGACGAGCCGTTGGGCTCGCGCAGGGAGTCCACCGTACCGTAGACGCGCACCTCACCCTTGTGCACGAAACCTTCCTGGGTGCACTGCCGTCCGCCGATGAGCCCCTCGGCGATACAGTTGCCGCCGCCGATGTCGGCGACCGCGGCGGGTAGATCCACGAACGACAGCAATCGGTCGAACGACCCCTCGAAGCGGGCGATGTGGGCACGAATCTCCTTGATGGCATGCGCCCAGTCGCGTTCGTTGCGGATTTTGAAGCCTAGGTACGACGAGAACGACTTGATCGGCTTCACCCAGAACGGAAAGTCCAGATTGAGGTTGTCCAGGGCCGCGTCGTCGAACGGATCGAAGGCGGCAAAACGCGGGATGTGCTCCGGGATGCAGCGCTGCTGCTCCAGCCGGCTCCAGTACTTGTGCTCGCACTTGAGCACGGCTTCCAGAGACGCCGACGGCACGCCGAACTCGCGGCAGAGAATGGGGACCGTGGTGCTCACCGGGAAGTCGATGTAGTGAATCAGGCCGTCCACCGGCCCCGGAAAGGCGAGCAGCTGCGATCGTGCCTTTTCGAGGATGTGATCGATGTCGTAGTTCTCCTGCTCCAGCACGTCGTCCGGGTCCAGGAGTTTGAGAAAGTTATAGTTCTCCGCGTTGCGGATGGACTGCAGGCGTCCGAGGTTGAAGTCGTTGAGCCCCACAACGAATACATTCTTCTTCCGCAGGGCCGGGTGTGAACCGACGGCCAGCGGGTAACCGCCGGCCTCGTCCAGGCGCTCCGCGCCCGTCAGCGCGGGCGAGAGCACGCAGATCAGCCGCAGATCGGTACGCGCCCGGATGCAGACACGATCGTGGTTGTCCAGTACGTAGGTGATACCGGGGCGAATCGCATGCCGCTGCCCGTCAACGAGACTCTCCAGCTCGCCCTCCCCCTCGATGCAGTATGCCGATTCGAAATGGTGGGGATAGTGAACCAGCGTCTCGCTGCCGGCGCGCATCACCGTATCGTGCATTGAATAGCCACCACCATCGCGGGCGAGCACCAATCGACGGCTCAACCAGTCACCGACATCCACTGCGGCATCGGAACGCGCCACCTTCTCGAGCTCACGAATGAGCATAGTGCCAACCTCCGTGGGCGCCGGCGGAAATCGGCGCCATTACGGCAAGTTTGATGAGGGAACGGTTGCGGTCAAGCCGCGACGTCGTATCGAACCGGCTGCCGGCCCCTGATCGGGTTCGGCGGAACCGCTGGTCGGGAAACCTTGTTGGCGGGCACGGGGAGTGCACACACCGAACACGGAAAGCGTAAACGTCCGCCGGCTTGCAGCGCGCACGTGGCCCACCGCTTGCGCCGCGGCGCGCGCCGCGATAACGTGCACGAACGTGCAAATTCACGCATAAACACGCAATGTCACGACTTCCTGAAGAACGCCGCGCCCGCATTCTCGACCGGCTCCGGCGCGATGGTCGGGTATACGCCGCCGCGCTGAGCACCGAGCTGAAGGTCTCCGAGGACACCATTCGCCGCGACCTGCGGGACCTGGCCGCGGCCGGGCACCTCCAGCGGGTGCACGGCGGCGCACTGCCGAAAGCCCCATCCACGGAAGCGTTCTCGCTGCGCGCCATGCGCCAGACGGCGGCGAAGAACGCGCTGGCGCGCGCGGCGGCGCGACTGATCGAGGACGGCCAGGTGGTGGTCATGGACGGCGGCACCACCACACTCGAGCTCGCCCGTGAGCTGCCGCACGAACGCCGCATCACGGTCATCACCAACAGCCCGCCCATCGCCGTCGAGCTCGCCGACCATCCCACCGCGCAGGTGCACATGCTCGCCGGGCAAATGAACAAGACAGCCTGGGTGGTAACCGGGGCGGAAACGCTGGAGGGCATTAGCCGTGTTCGTGCCGATCTCTGCATCCTGGGCGTGTGCAGCCTGGACCCGGAAATGGGCATCACCACCGCCGAGCGGCAAGAGGCCCTGCTCAAGCGCCGTATGATCGACGGCGCCGCCGAGGTGATGGCGATCGTGACCGCGAACAAGCTCGGCACCGCGACCTCGTTCGTGGTCGCACCGGTGTCGGAGCTCACCCACATCGTCACCGACGAAACCCGTACGGACGTGCTCGAGGCCTATCGTGCCACCGGGATCACGGTCACCAGTGCCGGCGAGTGCGCCACGGCCCGGGGAGACGTATGAGCTCTGAACACAACAGCGTGGGCCGTGCCCGCGTCGCGACCGCCGCCATGTTCTTCATCGCCGGCGCCGTGCTCGCCACGTGGGCGCCCCATATTCCCACCGTGCAACAGCGCCTCGGCATCGGCCCCGGCGTGCTCGGCATGGCGCTGCTGAGCATCGCCCTGGGGGGCATTCTCGCAATGGCGCTCACGGGCTACCTGGTACACCGCTTCGGCAGCGCCCGTGTCACCCGGCTCGCCGCCGTGGCCGCGTGCCTGTGGCTGCCGGCACCCGTCCTCGCGCCGTCGCTGGCCGCGCTGATAGCCGCGTTGCTGGTACTCGGCGCGGTCACCGGTATGCTGGATGTCGCCATGAACGCCCAGGGCGTCACCGTGGAGCGGCGCTATTCCCGGCCGATCATGTCCTCGCTCCACGCCCAGTTCAGCATCGGTGGTCTCGCCG
Organism: Arhodomonas sp. AD133; assembly: GCF_051195215.1. Classification (NCBI taxonomy): domain Bacteria; kingdom Pseudomonadati; phylum Pseudomonadota; class Gammaproteobacteria; order Chromatiales; family Ectothiorhodospiraceae; genus Arhodomonas; species Arhodomonas sp. AD133. The sequence continues at coordinate 12,060 of NZ_JBNAZM010000045.1, forward strand.
GCGCCGGACTGGCCAGCGTACTGCTGTCCCTCGGCTGGACCGCGAGCGAACACGTTCTGACGGTAACCGCGCTCATGGCGGTCGCGGCCATCGCCGCAGGGCCACGGCTGCTGCCGGATCATGGCGAAGGCACAGCCGAGGAACCTCAATGGGCCCGCCCGCGCGGCGTGCTCATGCTGCTGGGGCTGATCGCCGTGTGCTCCATGCTCGGTGAAGGGGCGATGCTGGACTGGTCGGCGGTCTACATGCGCAGTGAAATCGGCACCGGCCCCGGACTTGCCGCGGCGGGCTTCGCGGCGTTCTCGCTGACCATGACCATCGGCCGGCTTTTCGGCGACGCCCTCGTCCACCGCTTGGGGAACGTCGCGGTGTTGCGCATCGGCACATGCCTGACAACAGCAGGCCTCGGCTCGGCCCTGATGATCGCGCATCCGGCAGCGGCGCTGTTCGGGTTCGCCAGCGTGGGCATCGGCCTTTCCAACGTCGTGCCCATCGTGTTCGCCGCATCCAGCCGTGTTCCGGGCATCCCGCCGGGCTACGGACTCGCGGCTGTATCCACCGTGGGCTACTGTGGCTTCCTCGTCGGCCCGCCGGTGATCGGCTTCATCGCCGAGCTCACTTCGCTCACGCTCGGGCTCGGCCTGGTGGTGTTGTGTGCCGCAGTGATCGCCCTGCTGGCTCGTCACGCCGGCGCCGAATCCACCTCGATGCGCCACGGCGCGACGGTGGCGCAGAAGCAACACGAGGAGCTGTCATGACAACCGAGCGCGAGACGCCACCCGCCATCGTCTTCGATCTCGGCGGCGTGCTCGTCGACTGGAATCCGAGACACCTCTATCGCAAGCTCTTCGACGACACCGAGGAGATGGAATGGTTTCTGGCCGAGGTGTGCTCGCCGGCGTGGAATCTTCGCCAGGATGCGGGCCGACCGTTCGCCGACGCGATACGCGAGAAACAAGCACAGTATCCACGTTACGCATCCGCCATAAGCGCCTATTTCGACCGCTGGCCGGAGATGCTCGGTGGCCTCCACGCCGACACGCTGGCCGTCTTGCGCGATGTGCGCGCCAGCGGTGCGCCGCTCTACGCGCTCACCAACTGGTCCCACGAGACGTTTCCCGTCGCCCGGGCGCGCTACGAGTTCCTGGACTGGTTCCGGGGCATCGTGGTCTCCGGCGAGGCAGGACTGGTAAAGCCCGATCCGCGTATCTACCGCTGCCTGCTCGACCGCTACGGCGTAACGCCGGTGGGCACGGTCTTCATCGACGACAGCCCGGCCAACGTCGAAGCCGCACGCGATCTCGGCATGACCGGTATCCACTTCGCCGGCGCCGCCGACCTCCGTGGGGAGCTCCAGGCACTGGGCGTGCTGCAATGAGTGCCGGACACGACGGCGCGCGCCACTCGCCGGTCACCCCGCCTCGGCATCCCGGCCTTCCACCTCGACGGCCGCGGTATTCGCCGTGCGACGGCGCCGCAGAACATCCCGGCGCACGGCGGGCCAGAACATGATCAGGTTACCGAGAATCACCATGGCAGTACCGACGACCGCCGTGAGGGTCCACGTGTACCCTTCCAGCCAGGTCGACGCCGTCAGCGCCACCACCGGGAAGAGGACGGTCGCATACCCGGCCCGTGCCGCGCCGATGCGGCGAACCAGCGTCAGATAGCTGCCGAAGCCCAATACCGACCCGATGATCACGAGAAAGGCCATCGCCCCCCAGTAACCGGCATCCGCGGGTAGCGCCACCGGCAGGTCGCGCACGACAATGAGCGCGCCCAGCAGCAGCGCCCCGTAGCTCATGGCATAGGCGTTGGCCGGAAAGACGCCGAGCCCGTAACGCTGGACCCGCGCGCCCACCATGTTCCCCAGCGAGAACACGTACGTTCCCACGAGCGCGCACGCCGGCCCGAGCCAGCCGCCGCCGGCCCACTTGAACTCGTCGTGGAACACGAGCGCGAGCCCCGCAGCGCCCAGCAGGGCCGCGGCGAGCCAGCGCAGCGGCGGTCGCTGACGAAAGAACAACCACGCATTGCCGGCATTCAGCAACGAGGCGAGGGAAAACACCACTGCCACGAAGCCACTGGGAATCAAGGCGGTGGCCTGATAGAGGAACAGGAAGTTCACGCTATAGAGGCACACCCCCTGGAGCACCAGCCAGCCATGAACGCCAGGCCGCACGCGCGTGAGGGAACCGTTCCACGCCGTCAGAGCAAGCAATAGCCCCGCGGCAAGCGCGAATCGATAGAAAATCGATACCGGCAGCGGTAGCGAGTCCACCTGCACGTGGATCGCCGTCCACGTCAGCCCCCAGGCGATCACGGTCATGGCGTAATGGGCGGTAGTCGGCATCGCAGTGGTCCCCCAACGGTCCATGGACCGCCAACACTATCCGGCCTCGTCACCTCAGCGCTTGCTCATCCTTGCGCAATGCTGTGCCGATCTTGCCCGGTGCCTTTCCGCCGCGCCCGCACGAGGCCATACTGGCGAACATGGAGCCGATAGCCTACGAAGTCTTCCGGGTGCTCTCGGCGAACGGGGCACAGGCGGAACGCACGCTCGAGTTGCCGGACGGGCAGTCACTCGCCTGTTGGCGCAACGAGAACGGCCAGGCCACCTACCACAACCCGGGGCACCACGCGCTCAGCGTCTATCTCGAGGGCGGACAGGAGACCCGGCGTATCCAGGCCGGCCGGGCGGTGCAAAGGGGATTCCCGGGGGCGGCGTGCGTATTCACCGGCGACGCCGAATCGCGCTGGCGGTTCCGGGCACCATTCCGTTTCCTGCACCTCTACTTCCGCCAGGATCACCTCGCCCGCACCCTGGAGCGAGTCTGGGACGCCGACGGGGCTGCTTGCGAGCCCGAGCCGAACTACCTCGTCGCCGACGAGGCGCTGGAACGCGCGGCACGTTTGATGTTGACCAGCGACTGGTCGAACCCGGCGGATCGACTGGGCGTGGACCATCTCGCCCAATGGATGCTCATCCATGTCGCCCGTGAATACACCCGCCGCCCGCGGCGGCTGCCGCCGGTCACCGGCCGGCTCTCACCAGCCGGCGCTGCCCGGGTCCGCGACTACATCCACAGCCACCTCGCCGAACCGCTGACGCTGGACCGCCTATCCAGCGTGGCAGGGGTGAGCACCTACCATTTCGCGCGGCTGTTCCGCACCACCTTCGGGGAACCGCCGTACCGCTACGTGCAGCGCTGTCGCATGGCCAGAGCACGCGAGTTGCTGGAGCGCTCCGATGAGAAGATCGTCGCCATCGCACTGCGATGCGGCTTCGCCGATCACAGCCAGTTCTCCCGCGCCTTTCGCCGCCATTTCGGCATCACCCCACGGGCATTGCGCGGGCGCAACCGGTGACCGCGTCAAGCTGCGTCTTCCACCGCGGCTTGACCGGTTTCGTTACCGGCGGCGGTGCGCGCAGGCGCGAGCCGTGCCGGCCACCACCGATAGGACCCAACGGATGCGGTCGCCAGCAGGTAGACCACCGCAAGCAGCCACATCTTGACGCTCAACGGCTGCCCGTCCATTGCATCAACCACCGGGGCCCCGAGACTCGCACCGGCGAAGAGCACGATCGTATAGAGGACAATGGCGCGCTGACGGTGCTCGGGCGGCTGCTCGCCCATGAAGCTCAGTACGGCAGGCACCGCGGTGGCGATTCCGCCCAGCAGCAGCCAGTGCCCCACCTGCAGACCGATGCCGTTCGCCGTGAGCCCGGTGACGACCGCCCCACAAGCGGCCACCGTGAAGCCGAACGCTTGAACGGCAGGCGCCGACCAGCGATAGAGCAACGCACCAGCGACCAGCGTCATGAGCACGGCCGGCGCACCGAGCAGGCGGAACAGCTGGAGATCCACGCCCGTGTCCCCCGCCTGAACCGCGGCGTAGTAGAACACCAGACCCATCAGCAGAATCAGCGTCACCGCGTACATGCGCCCCAGCGCCCGCCAGTGAAACAACGCCGCGACCGCTGCGATATCGAACACGTCGCGGGGCGTTCTGGCTGCCGTAAGTCGCCGCAACCACAACACGACGGCGATGGGCATCAAGGACACCGCTGAGGCCAGAAAAACGCCGTGCACCGACCACCACCCGGCGACGGCAGCCGCCAGCATCTGCCCGAGGGGCGCCGCCATCAACAGCGACGCACTGAAAAGCCCCACCGCGGTCGGCCGCAGGCGCGCGCTGGTATGCTCGACGATCGCCATAATGGCGAGCGGCGGAAACGTTGCTGCGGCCAATCCCTGAGCCACTCTGCCCAGCAGGAACGCCTCCTCGCTGGCGAGCATGAGGGCAGCTGCGGTCGCCGCGCTGGCGATGGACAGAGCGCCCATGCCCGCCGCGAACAGCCGGCCGCCGGTGACCCGTTGATTGAGCCAGCCCACGAGCACCAGCCCCACGGCCTGGCTGAGCGCGAAAGCCGGCGTTGTCCAGGCCGCGACCGACGCCGTCGTCGACAACTCGGCGGTAATCTCGGGCAGTAGCGGCAAATAGGCGTAGAGCTGGCCCACCACCAGGGTGGCCGTCACCATCATGAGCGCGGTCACGGCCAATCCGTGCGCAGTGGAGTGCTCACCGGCTGTCGTTGTTGTCCTTGCCATCGCTTTACACTCCTAGGATGATTGCTAATCCGAGCACAGGTAATGCCACCTGTCAGCGAGCCTTTCGGGCGTTCTCGCAAGGCACGAGGAGCGTGGTATAGCAAGCGCTACATGAGCGACGAGCAACGCCGCGAGAGCGCCCGACAGCCTCGCCCGAAGGGAGCGCTCGTGCGATTCGGCTGCGGCGTTGCGCTCACTCGACGTGAGCCTTGCCACGCCTTCGCTCGCGCGCCTGGCAGCCGAATCGCACAAGCGCTCTGACACGTGGCATTACCTGTGCTCGGATTAGTAAGCGTCGTTACGAGCGGGGACGATGAATTCCGCCGACGCGAACAACAAGAACGTGCTTATCCTAGGATTGAGAACCCCACCCTGATTCGAGGCGAGACTAATGGACCGCCAGGAAATGGGCGCTTTTCTCAAGGCGTGCCGCAGCCGAATCGATCCACGCACGGCCGGGTTTCCGGTCTCCCGACGACGCCGGGTCGCCGGCCTGCGCCGCGAGGAGATCGCCGAGCTCGCGGATATCAGCGCCGACTGGTACACACGGCTGGAACAGGGGCGGGATGTGGGCGTCTCCCGGGAAGTGCTGCAACGGCTGATCACCGCATTGCGATTGACGGCATCCGAGGCGGAGCACCTGATCGCGCTCTCCGGCATCTCGCCAAGGCCAGCGGCACCGGCATCACCCAGGAAGAACGCCGCCGGCGACGGCACTTACCAACACCTGCTCGATGCGCTCTCACCCCACCCCGCCTACTACATCACCGGGCCGTGGGACCTCATGGCATGGAACGACGCGGCCGCCCGCATCGTTCCGGAGATCCTGGCGCCGGAGACCCATGGCAACCTGCTGCGCATGATCTTCTGCCACGACCGCTTCCGCGCCCGGCTCGTCGACTGGGAAAGCCATGCCAGACAATGCCTGGCCGTCTTTCGCGGGGATTACGGGCAGCATCCGGGCGATACCCGCTTTCGCAGGCTTGCCGCGGAGCTGACCGTCGCCAGCACCGAATTCGCGCAGTGGTGGCCGGCACACGAGGTCGGCATCCGCTCGCCCACCGCCAAGCGACTGCAGGACCCGGAGCTGGGCGAGCTCAACTTCGTCGCGCAATTCTTTCACGCCGCGGAACAACCGGACCTGGTGCTCGTGGTCTTTACGGGCGACACCACGACGCAACAGCGTATCGCGGGAGCACTCCTCTGACGGCAGGCATGTGTCGATCGGAGAGTCCAAATGGCGAGAACCAGGCAGTACGCGACCGTCACTTAGGCAAACGCTGTACAGATAGCTGCCACATGATCAAGCGCCAGGAGAAAGGCGAACCGAAAGTCCACTGTTCAGGCTACGCGCAGCGGAACCATCCTTCGATACCTCGCTATCGGCAGCCGAGCAAGGCGAGTCCATACATAGGTTGGGGACAGCCGCAGGTGGTGCCCAACATCGGTCAACCTGTGGGACGGGTGTCGACTGCCGGGTGCGAAGGGCGGAGCCCGTGCGGGCAGAGTCGGTTGCCAAGAGCAAACGACCTACTAGTTGACCGACAACGGAGTATCTACAATGCTTTCGGCTCGTCGTTGGGCAAACGTACGGTCCGCGCGGATGGCCTGCAGCCCACAAGTCCCTTCGCGGGAGTTGAGCCAGTACTTCAGAGTGCAGATTCACCTCCCGGGATTTCTGACGAGAACAATCCCATCTGAAGGGAAAGGCGCCAGCTAGCGAATGCATCGTGCATCGGCTGCTACGCTCTTTGTGATGAATGCGGGACACGGAGCCCGAAGACTGCTGTGAAGTCCCGGAACCTGGCAGCAGGCGAGGGTATGACACGGATCGGGAACGGGCAGCATGAGGACGCAAGCGTCTGCCTGACAGTAGTCATGCCCGTCTACAATGAGGCTGGCGTGATCGGGGAAGTTCTGCGGGCCTGGCTAGGTGCCGCGGATACGCTAGGCGTGCCGTATCGCCTCGTGGTCTATGACGACGGTTCCATAGATGACTCGCCCAGGCTGGCCCTCGAGTGCATGGACCGACGCCCCGACGTGGTCCGGGTGGTGCGGCAGGCAAACCGGGGGCACGGTGCGACCCTGCTGCGCGGTTACCGGGAAGCGAAAAGCCGGTGGGTGCTTCAAGTAGACGGAGACGGCGAGGTCGGGTCCGAGATCCTGCCGGAGCTGTGGCGGCGGCGTGAGGCGCATGACCTGGTAGTGGTCGCGCGCCGCTACGGTCGTCGACCGCTCGAGCGGCGCATTGCTTCGGCGGGGGCAAGATGGCTTCTGAAGGGGCTGTTCGACGGCCGTATCCAGGACCCGAACAGCCCATGCCGGCTGATGCGCCGAGACGCCGTGGCGCCGTTGCTGGAGCGGCTCGCCCCGACGGCGGCTGTGCCGAATCTTACCCTGCTTGCGTGGGCCCACCGGAGCGGTCTGCGCATTGCACAGGTCTCCTCCGCCGCCGGACCCGCCCGCGCCGGAGGACTGAAGGGAATGCGCCTGTGGCGGCTTGCCGGGAGGGCAATATGGGAGATCGTCGAGGTTCGCCTGCGTCGCAACGCCCTGCCGCTCCCCCGGGCCGGGTCGTAATCCTCGGGGCGGGCCCGACCGGGCTCGGCGCGGCCTGCCGCCTCCAGCAGCTCGGAGTCGAGCGCTTCCGGGTACTGGAGGCGCGGCCGGTGGTCGGGGGGCTTGCCCGGAGCGAAGTAGACGATGCCGGATTCGTCTGGGACATTGGCGGGCACGTCGGCTTCAGCCGGTTCCCGCTCTACAATGAGGTGGCGACCCGCGCCCTGAAGGGCGATTGGGCCTGTCACCGGCGGTGCGCACGGATATACCTTGCCGGACGATTCGTGCCATACCCTTATCAGCTGAACGTTCACCGGGTGTCCCGCCGCCGCGCGTGCCGGGCCGCGGCAGAGATGCTACTCGCCCGGCGTGGCCCCCCGCCGCCGGGGGAGAGCTTCGCCCGTTGGGCACGACGATACTTCGGAAGCGCCGTCTCCGGGGATTTTCTCCTGCCCTACAACGAAAAGGTCTGGGGATACCCTGCCGAGAGTCTCGGCACGCAGTGGATCGCCGACCGTGTGGCCCTGCCCCGGCCCTCGACACTGCTGTATTCGGCGCTGTTCGGGCGAGGAAAGGCCGACTGGGGACCGAATCGCAGCTTCCGCTTTCCGCGTCGTGGCGGTACGGGTGCCTTGTGGCAAGCCCTGGCACGGAGCCTGCCGCCAGGGGTCTTGACGCTTAGCGCGCCGGTGGAAGCGATCGACCCCACCAGCCGCACCGTCGAGACAGCCGATGAATGTATTGGTTTCGATACCCTGATCTCCAGTATCCCGTTGCCGGAACTGCTTCAGCGGCTCAGTGGAATTCCAGCAGCGACGAGGGAAGCGGGAGGGGCGTTGCGCCACAGCGCGGTACACGTCGTTGGCTTCGGATTCCAAGGGCCTCGGCCAGCGATCCTAGATGGGCTCTCGTGGGTCTACTTCCCAGAGCCCGAGATTCCCTTCCACCGGGTCACCGTTCTTTCCAATTATTCCCCTCACAACGTACCGCCGCTTCTCGGAGCGTGGTCGCTCCTGGTCGAAGCATCGGAGACCCCATGGCAGCCGGTGGCGACAGAAAACCTGGCCGGACGTACCCTGGCCGCTCTGGAGAAGGCAAACCTGGTTCCGCGAGGAGCCGAGCCCGTTAGCGTATGGCAGCACCGGGAGGCGTACGGCTACCCAACGCCGACCGTGGACCGCGACACTATACTCGCCAGGCTCCTGCCGGCCCTGGAGGCCCGCGGCATTTACTCCCGCGGGCGCTTTGGCGCCTGGCGGTACGAAGTGTCCAATCAAGATCATTGCTTCATGCAGGGGGTCGAGATCGTGGACCGGCTAGTACGGGGCCGGGCCGAGAACGTCGTGACCCTGTCGGGCACAACCCCGCCGAGAGCCGCCGCCCGCGCCGCCGGTTGAAACGGCATGGCATGGCCGCCGCTGTGGGAAATCATCACGCTGGTGCTGCTGCCTCAGCTTTGGATCGCACGTTGCTACAGCCGGCTGCCCATCGGGCAGGACGAGGGAATCTGGCTACTGTGGGGCATCACAGGAGCGAAACCTTACCGGGATCATGTGGACTGCAAACCGCCCGGGGTGCACCTGTGGGGATGGCTCCTGGCGCGTCTGGCCCGTGGCGACGTGGCGTGGGTCAAGCGTCTCCACCACGGGGCAGTTGCCTTCGTCGCGACCGGCATTGCTCTCGCGTACGACAACGTATGGGCCGGCGTGGTCTTCGGCAGCCTGGCGCACTCCGTGCGCCTGCACGGCAACCACGCATGGGTGGAACAGCTCTCGGCCGGTCTTCTCGCTTTCGCGTTGGCCACAGAAGGCTGGCCCTCGGCGGTGCTACTACTCGGCGCGGCAGGCTTCAATCTCAAGCTGGCATTTCCCGCCCTGGTGCTGATCGCTGGCAACGGCCTCTGGAGCGTGGCCCTCGGCCTGGGAATCGTGGGTCTGCTCACCGTTGTCGCCATCCAGTCCTCTTGGCCGGCGCTGTGGGCAGACCTGCGATATGCCTGCGCTACGGTGCCCAGCCGCATGGTGTCCTGGCGAAAGACACTGGGTCAGGGAATGATTCCGGAGCCCGACGCATCGCTCGGCGGCGCGGTGCTGGTGGCCGCGCCTCCCGTGTTACTGGCGACCACGGCCCGACCTGAACCGGTTCTGTGGCTGAGCGCCCTGGTCTATCTGCTGTTGAACGCCACGGGACGGGTCTGGCGACCGTATCACCTGATTCCCTTGGCCGCGTACGCGGCCACGGCGGCGCCCGCCGCTGCGGCGGTTATCGCCGTCGCGGACTGGCTTGCCGCGGGGCTCTACAAGGGCGATGTCATCACCAAGCTGCGTCCACTGGTGGGACGACGAATGCGGGAGGCGCGCGCAGTGGGTGATTTCCTCCGCGCGCGGCAGGGCACCCTGCGGGTAACTGACGAGTACACCCAGATCTACGTCTACGCCCGGAAGCGGCCTTGGTATCCGTTGGTGGAGCAGGTCGAGATTCGCCACGTGGTGCCGGAGCGGCGGGGCGAGCGACTGGGCGGTCAACCGGATTTCCTCGTGCTCGGCCCCGGAACCCGGGAACCGCTACCGGCCGCTTATCGCACAGCATTCGTGCACGGCGCCTTCACGGTGCTCGAGCCCCGGTCGTCGACCGGCCCCGACCCTGCTTGAAGTCGCCCCGGATCATTCTATGCTGGAGACAGCAAGCTCCTGCCCATAGCGGGTATTGTCGTTTCGGACGCATGGGGGGCCATCGGATGGTCAAGAGGGCAAAAGGGCGTGAGGACGGTGTACGCCTGTGTTGCTACACCAAACTCGACGCGCAGCTGGAAGCTGCATTGCTTTCCTTCTATGGCTGGCTCGGGCTGACGGACGTGTACTGGTTGCGCGTGAAGCCGGCACTGGACCCCGGACCGGGCTTGCTCGTGCTCGCCACGCACGGGGAGTGGCCCCGCCGCCGCCAGGAGATGGATACCGTACGGCTGGTGCTCTACGCCCAGCCCTACGACCGGGAGACGGCGCAGCTCGGTCCCCTGTCCGTGGGCCAGCAGCACAAACTGGACCTCGGTCTGATGGCGGGGGCATTGAAAGCGGGACTGAACGAGCTACTGCACCTGGGCATGGGCTATCTGAGGTACGAGGTCCCGGTAGAGCCGCCGTATTTTCGCCGCCTGCTCACCGATGCCGGGTTTACTCCCGATCCCAACTCCACCGACCCGGATCGCTGTCCGATGTTCGGACCGATCAGCGGCGTGCAGGAGAAGCTCGGGATAGAGAAAACGACGCCGGAGAAGCTCATCGACCCGGGCTTCGGTGCCGACCCGACGCACGATCGTCTGGCATGTCTCCTCTCCGGGCTCCAGATTGGAGGCGAACGCCAGCCGCCGGGGGTCGTAGTGAACCCCGGGGTGTTCCGCACGCCCGACGGCGGTGTGCCGGAACCGGGTGTGCCCCCCGCCCCGCCACCGCCAGGGCCGGACGCTGGAGGGATCTTCCGGGAGAGCACCCTGGGCCCGCGCACGCGGCGTTAACCGCCGCCGGCACCAGCCTTCTCGAACCAGGTCACGATGGAGTAGCGCCGCCCCGCGGTAAGCGGGGTCACCTCGTGAAAGGTATCCGCGGGAAATGCCACCAGCGTACCCGGTCGGGCGTGGACGACAGTGTAGAAATCCTCCCAGCTCGGCTCCGGCATGGTGCAGTAGAGCACGAGCTCGCCGCCGGAGAAACCCTCGTCTCCCCGACACTGGCCGCTGCCGCGCGGTCGCGGACCGTTCAGGAACAGCACGACAGTGAGCCGGCGGGAGCGGACGTGGAGCGGCTGGCGGGGATCGTCGGCATTGTCGCAGTGAGGCCGGAAGTAATCACCCGGTGAGTACGCGAGAAATATCGGCGGCTGACAGGGGCCGAGAGGCTCACCCGCGTAGCGGGAGAGCTCGGACGCCATTCCCTCCAGTACGTCCAGCGCGTGCCGGCGGGCATGTTCATCCATTGAGACGACGCGCGTGCGGCGATACGCGGGATCCACGACGGGTGTCCCGCCGCGATTGACGCGGGCGGCATCGCCACCGGCGCGCTTCATCCGGCAGCACAACCGCCGTGACGCTTCCGGAGTCAGCACGTCGCGCCAGGCAAAGATTCCTCGCGCGCCGTAACAACGGATACGCGACATGGGGCATCATCCCTGAGGTCCGGTTTAGAGAAAGCGTAGCGCACACGAGCAACGACTACGGTCTGCGCTTCGGGGATCTAGCTCAGGCATGGCGCGAAAAGGTATCGGCAAGTGTGTGCTCGAGCGGTTCCGACCGGGCGACACCGTAGCCTGTCAGGTAGCCGATATCTTTCGCGTTCAGCGTCGGCATGCCACAGGACGGACACGCGGTGCTCGTGCACTTCGAGGGCGACCTCGTCCTAGCGCACCTCGCGCCAGGCCTCGGCGAGGCGCTTGTCGGAGACCTTTTCGCGGGTGCCGAGCTCCTGTGCGAAGAGCGAGACGCGGTACTCTTCGAGAAGCCAGCGAAAGCGCCGCAACGCCGGATCGGATACGCCCTTGCGCTCGTGCTGCCCGCGACGCTCGCGGTAACGCTCCCACCACGGGCGCACGGCGTTGAGCGCACTGCGATCCTTGCCCGGATCCCGCTCCAGGCGATCGAGCCGGCGCTCCAGCGCCTGGAGATAGCGCGGCAGATCCTCCAGCCGCGCCTCCGGGGTGGCACTCACGAAGCCCTTGTAGACGAGGTGCTCAAGCTGCTCCTGGATATCGCTGAGGGCGTGCATCATGGCGAGCGGTACGGAGCCCTTGAGCCGTTTGCGGATGGCGTGATGGCGCTCCAGCACGTCGGTGAGCGTTTCCGCGAGCCCGGTTGCCCGAGGTACCAGGTCGGCACGATGTTCGGTCACCGTCGCCTCGAAGGCAGACTGCGTGCGCGGCACGCCATCGCGCAGGAACACGCGGTCGAATACCGCGGCGAGAATATCGGCCTTGAGCTCCTCGCAGCGACCGATGGACTGATACAGCAAGCACAGCCGGTCCCCACCCGGGAGTTTGCGCCGAAGGTACTTGCTCTGATCGGGCAGCGTGAGCATTAAAAGCCGGCGAACACCCTGGTGATGCGCCTCCTCGGCACGCTCCGGGGAATCCAGCAGCCGCAGGGCCACGGTATCGCCCTCGTCCACCACCGCCGGATAGCCGCGCAGCTCGACACCGTGCTGCCTGACCGTCACATGCTCGGGCAGATCGCCGAAATCCCAGCGCCGAATGCCTTCGCGCTCCCACTCGGCCGTCTGCTCACCGGTGAACGAGGCTTCGGCCTGCCCTTCGAGCCGCCCCTGCAGGGCGGCAAGATCGCGGCCACGCTCGAGCACGCGCCCGTCGGCATCGACCACCCGGAAGTTCATGAACAGATGCGCCGGGAGATCGACGTCGTCCCAGGCGTCGAGCGGGATCTCCACACCGGTGATGCGCTTGAGCTCCCGGCAGAGCACTTCGGTGAGCGAGCCTCCCCCTTCGGGTACACGGTCGAGCACCGCCTGCGCGAAGTCCGGCGCAGGCACGAAATTCTTCCGCAAGGCCTTCGGCAGCGAGCGGATGAGCGTCGTGATCTTCTCCTCCACCAGCCCGGGCACCAGCCATTCGAACCGCTGCGGATCGAGCTGGTTAAGCGCCGCCAGCGGCACCACGACGGTAACGCCGTCCTCCGGGTGATTCGGCTCGAAGTGGTAATGAAGCGGCAGGCGCAGACCGTTGACGGTGAGCGCGTCGGGATAATCCTCCCGGGTGACGTCCACCGCTTCGTGCTCCATGAGGAATTCGCGACTCACGCGCAGCGTGCGGTCGTTGTCGCCGTCTCGGACCCAGCGCTCGAAGCTCGGGCCATCCACCACTTTGCGCGGGAGGCGTTCGGCGTAGAAGCGGTAAAGCACCTCCTCGTCCACGAGCACGTCGCGGCGGCGCGCCTTGGCTTCGAGCTCCTCGACTTCGGCGATGATGCCGCGATTGTGCTTCAGGCACGGTGCGCGGCTGCGCAAGCGTCCCCGCACCAGCGCCTCGCGGATGAACACCTCGCGCGCGGCATCCGGCTCCACCCGCGCAAAATTGATTTTGCGTCGGCTGGCGAGGGGCAGCCCGTAGAGGGTGACGTCCTCGAAGCCGCCCACGCGTCCACTCTTCTCCTCCCAGAACGGCTCGTAGTGCTTGCGGCTGACCAGGTGCTCCGCCAGCGACTCGATCCACTCCGGGCGAACTTCGCCCACGCCGCGGGCGAACACGCGGCTGGTCTCCACCAGCTCGGAGGCGACGATCCACTTGGGCCGGCGCTTGGCGAGCCCGGATCCGGGAAAGATCAGCAACTTCAGGTTACGCGGGCCGGTGTACTCGCTCTCGTCGGTACGTAGCGCGACGTTGGACAGCAGCCCGGTGAGCAACGCCCGGTGCAGCGGCTGGTAGTCCGCCGGCTGGTCGTTCTCCTTCGCGCCCATGCTCTTGACGAGCTCACGAAGCTGGCGGTGGATGTCCCGCCATTCGCGCATGCGCAGGTAGGAGAGGAAGTGCTCGCGGCACCAGTTGCGCAGCTTGCGCTGGGAGAGGTGGCGCGCCTGCTCGTGGTAGTCATTCCACAGGCGAACCAGGCCGAGGAAATCGGATTTCTTGTCCTGCCACCGCTCGTGGGCCTCGTCGGCGGCGCCGCGCGCGTCCATGGGCCGCTCCCGCGGGTCCTGGATGGACAGTGCCGCGGCAATGACCAACACCTCGCTCAGGCAGCGCTCGGTATCGCCGGCGATGAGGATGCGCGCGATGCGCGGGTCCACCGGCAGCCGTGCGAGCTGCTGGCCCAGATCGGTCAGGGTGTCCTTCGCGTCCAGCGCGCCCAGCTCGTGGAGAAGCTTCAGGCCATCACGCACGTAGCGCGGATCCGGCGGCTCCACGAACGGGAACGCCTCGATCTCGCCCAGGCGCAGATACTTCATCTGCAGAATCACCGAGGCGAGATTGGTGCGCAGGATCTCCGGATCCGTATATTCCGGCCGCCCCTGGTAATCCTCTTCGCCGTAGAGACGAACGCAAATGCCAGGGGCGACGCGCCCGCAACGCCCGGCACGCTGATTGGCGCTCGCCTGGGAAATGGGCTCGATGGGCAGCCGCTGCACCTTGGTGCGGTAGCTGTAGCGGCTCAGCCGCACGAGACCGGAATCGATGACGTAACGGATGCCGGGCACCGTCAGCGACGTCTCGGCCACGTTGGTGGCGAGCACGACACGGCGTTGCTGGTGCGGCGCGAACACCCGCTGCTGCTCGGCGGCGGAGAGCCGGCCGAACAGCGGCAGGATCTCGGTGTTCCGCGGATGATGCTTGCGCAGCGCCTCCGCGGTCTCGCGGATCTCGCGCTCGCCGGAGAGGAACACCAGGATATCGCCGGGCCCCTCGCGGGAGAGCTCGTCCACCGCGTCCAGGATGCCCTGCTGCATGGAGCGATCGCGCTCGTCCTCGTCATCGGTGACCAGCGGACGGTAACGCACCTCCACCGGATAGGTGCGCCCGGAGACGTTGATGATGGGCGCGTCGCCGAAATGCCGCGAAAATCGCTCCGGATCGATGGTCGCCGAGGTGATGATGACCTTCAGGTCCGGCCGGCGCGGCAGCAGATTCCTGAGATAGCCCAGCAGGAAGTCGATGTTGAGGCTGCGCTCGTGGGCCTCGTCGATGATGATGGTGTCGTACTCGGCGAGGTCCGGGTCGCCCTGGGTCTCGGCGAGCAGCATGCCGTCGGTGACGAGCTTCACCCGGGTCCGGTCGGCGGCGTGATCGCTGAAGCGGATCTTGTAGCCAACGCCGGCGCCGACGTCGGTGCCGCACTCCTCCGCCACCCGCGCGGCGAGGCTGCGCGCGGCGATGCGCCGCGGCTGGGTGTGGGCGATGACGCCCTCGACGCCACGGCCCAACGCCAGGCAGATCTTTGGGAGCTGGGTACTCTTGCCGGAGCCGGTCTCGCCACAGACCACCACCACCTGGTGCTCGGCAATGGCCTCGGCGATCTCCTCGCGCTTGTCGATGACCGGGAGGTCGAGCTCGAAGTCCGGCTCCAGCGCGCAGGCGGCGCGAGCGCCGCGGCGGGCAATGACGCGCTCGATATCTCGCGCCACGGCCTGCATGCCGCGCCCCAGCTTACGGCCTCGCCGCAGGCGCCGCTCGATGCCACCGAGCCGGCGCTCCATCGCCGGACGCCAGGCGGCGGGGGCTTCGGTCAGACGCGAGCGCAGGTTCGCCAGTTCCTCACCGGCGGCTGCCTTGCCACGTCCGTTCGCCACCCCGCCCTGGCTCATTCCGCCTCTTCGTCGGCCTGCTCGGTACCTCGGCGCGTGCGGGTGCGTGAGCCGGGATACCGGCGACGCTCGAAACGCAGCGGCTCCAGATGCCAGAGTCCTCGGCCGCACTCCAGGATGAGGCAGGACGGACCACCGTTGGTACGCGTTCGGCCGGCGGCGCCCGGATTCAGCAGCCACGGTTCCTCGTCGAGGTCCGTGAGCAACCGGTGGCTGTGCCCGTAGACCACCGCCCTGGCGTCCGCGAACCGGCGTCGATAGCGGCGGTGACGCTCGGCGACGGTACCGCTGTCGTCACCATGAACGACCACCAGCCGGCCCCCCGGCAGGTCGACGCTCGCCTCCCGGGGCAACGTTTCGAGCATGTGACGCTCGCCGCTGGACCACTTCTCCGGTGTATCGTTGTTGCCGCGCACCGCCACCAGCTCCTCGCGGGGCTGGAGCGACAGCAACACGTCCGCGCCGCCAATGTCACCGGCGTGGACGGCCACGTCACACTCGGCGACACGATTGGCGATCCGGGGATCCACGAACCCGTGGGTATCGGCAAGAATGGCTACACGCATAGGTCAGTCGGCGAAGGCCTCGCGGATGTGCCCGTCGAGCGCCGCGTAGTCCCGTGCCACCGGGAACTGCGGAAACTCGTCGACGACGTTCTGCGGTGGCCGGAACAGAACGCCGGTATGCGCAGCCTTCAGCATGCTGGTGTCATTGTAGGAATCGCCGGCAGCCAGCGTACGGAAATTCAGGCCGCGGAACGCTTCCACCGAACACCGCTTGTGGTCGGCCATGCGCAGCCGATAGTCGGTAATGCGGCCATCGTCGGCGACCGCGAGCTCGTGGCAGAACAATGTCGGCCAACCGAGCTGGCGCATGAGCGGTCGAGCGAACTCGTAGAACGTATCCGAGAGAATCACCACCTGGTAACGCTCGCGCAGTCCGTCGAGAAACGTTTTGGCACCATCCAGCGGCGCCAGCTTCGCGATCACGCCCTCGATGTCCGGCAACCCCAGCCCGTTGCGGTTCAGCACGTCCAGCCGGAACCGCATGAGCTCGTCGTAGTCGGGCACGTCCCGCGTGGTCGCGCGCAGCTCGGCGATGCCGGTGAGCTCCGCGAACTCGATCCAGATCTCGGGGACCAGGACGCCCTCGAGGTCGAGGCAGACGATCTTCAAGACGATTCCCTCCGGCGCATCCGGCGCCCATGGTCGGCAAAGGCGGCAAACTTAAGGGTTTTGCCCCGCCCCTTCAAGGCGTTCGGAATTCCCTTCGTCGGCCGCCTCGTTCGCCACGCCATGGGGTACGTGGCCGGTGGCCACCGCGCTCGCGGCACGCTCGACATGGCCGCGCTGGTCATCGAAGAACATGTCCGCCCCGAACGCCCGCAGAAACGGTGTCTTGTCCATGCCGCCGAGGAACAACGCCTCGTCGATGCGGATCCCCCACTCCCGGAGTGTACGAATGACCCGTTCGTGGGCGGGTGCGCCGCGAGCGGTGACGAGCCCGGTGCGAATGGGCGAGTCGTCGATCGGGAACGCCGCCTGGATGCGCTGCAACGCATCCAGAAAATTCTTGAACGGGCCGCCGGACAGCGGCTCGTGCGCCGCGCTGCGCTCCGCCGCCTGGAAAGCGTCCAGGCCGCGTTCGCGGAACACGCGTTCGGCCTCATCGGAGAAAAGCACGGCATCACCGTCGAAGGCGATGCGAATCTCGTCGGAAGGACTCTCCGCCACCGCCGAGGGCACCAGCGCGGCGGCGGCATAGCCGGCCTGCAAGGCGGCGGCCACATCGCGGGCATCCGCCGATAGGAACAGATCCGCCCCGAAAGGCTCCACGTAACGCCACGGTGGCGCCCCGTTGGTGAACGCCGCGCGCGTGATCGCCAGACCGTGATACTCCACGGAGTTGAAGATGCGCAGCCCCGTATCAGCGCTGTTACGCGAGAGCAGAATCACCTCCACCAGCGGCCGCTCGCGCCCCTCGTTCAGCCGCAGAAGCTTGCGGACCAGGGGAAACGCCACCCCGGGATTCAAGGGCTCTGCCTCGCGCTCGATCTGGTAGAGGGAATACGCCTCGACTCCGTCGCGCTCGAACACGGCATGACTGTGCTCGAGATCGAACAGGGTGCGTGACGACAGCGCCACCACCAAGTCCGCTTCCAGCGTCACCGGCATGCGCTCACCTTTGTGTTGCTGGTGGGTATTGTCCCCGTGTTCATGCGTCTGCGCACCCGCGGCATCTGTGATGCGTGCACGCACAACTACACTATCACGTAGGTGATCGAACCACCGACGGCGTCGCCGCGGGAACAGGAAACGGGCGAAGGCCGCGTCGGGCGCGACCGGAATCGCCGTTGGGAGACCGTCATGCCGGGGAACAGCCCAGAGTCGCGGCGTAGCGCCAGCGTCGTCGTCATCATCGTACTCGCACTCATCGCCGCCACCAGCCTCGCCGGCTGCGCCTACCTCTATCGCGAGAACCAGCAGCAGGCCGAAGCCTGGGCGGCGGAGCGCGAGCGCCTGCAGGCGCGGATCGCGGAGCTGGAAGCGCGCAGCGACGACCTGACGGCGCGCAATGAAGCGCTGCAGGCGACGGCGGACGAGCTACGCGAGCGCAACGATACCCTGTCGGCACGCGCCGGGGACCTGAGCACCCGCAACGACACCCTCTCCACACAGCTTGCCAGCGCGCGCGATGAACGCGATGCACTCGCCCGGACCCGGGACACGCTCGAGGCGGAGCTGGCGGATGCGCGGGCGACGGTCACATCCCTGCGGGAAGAGCTTGCCGCCCGAGAGGATGCCGCGCAGTCGCTCGCCGAGCTACGCGACAGCCTGGCGGCGACGCGTGAGCGCCTGGACGGGCTGGAGGCGACCATTGGCGAACGGGAATCCCGGATCGAGACGCTGAATACCGGGATTGCCGAGGCCCGCAGTAACCTGGAGAGCCTGAACCAGCGTATCGAGGAACGGCAAGCTCGGCTCTCGACACTCGACAGCACGATCGCCGACAGGACAGAACGGCTCGACCGACTCGAATCCTCTATCGTTGACGTCACCCAGCGCCAGCGTCAGGCCGATGAAGCCGTTACCGCGAACGAGCAACGCCTGACCACTCTGGCGGAAACCATTGCCGAACGGGAGACTCGCCTCGCGGAGCTCGACGAGGCGCTTACGGACCGGGAGAGCCGGGCCACCGAGCTCGCCGGGACCATCGACGAGCGTGAGGCCCGCATCGATAAGATCGAGCAGGCCATTGCCGAGGCAGAGACCCGGCTCGCGACGCTACGCCAGAACATCGCCGAGCGCGAAGAACGCGCCACCGAAGTACAGGGAACCATCACCGAACGTGAGAATCGCGCGACCGAGCTCACCGCGACCATCGAAACACGGGAGACACGCCTTGCCGAGCTCGAAGAGACCCTGAACAGCCGCGAAAAGGCGCTTACCCAGGCGAAGCAACGACTCACCGAGGTTCAGCAGCGCATCGACGAAGCGACCCGGCAGCGTGACAACCTGATCAACGCGATCAGCCAGCGCCGCACCGAAGCCGCCCAGCTCGACGGAACGCTTTCCGAAGCCCGCCAGGAACGCGACGCATTGCAAGAGCGGATCGACGACTCCCGCTCGCGTCTGGAGACGCTGAACAGCCGCCTCGACAACCGCCAGCAGACCGTCAGCAAACTCTCCGAGCTTGTGGAAGCCGTGAAAACCCAGCTCCAGAGCACCCTGGACGAGCTCCAACGCGCCGAGACACGTCTTCAGGAACGTCCGCAAGCGGAGGCGGAATGATCATCGTCGCTGGCACGGACGCCAATGCTCCGTTACCCTCCGACGCCTGACTCGGCATCGGCAGGGAGCCACGAATGCGACGGATTGCAGCGTTTGTTCTTTCTCTCCTGACGCTCATCGGCGGTCACTGCCTCAATCGCCGTTGGGATCGCGCCCTATTCTTCGCCGCCATCGGCCTCGCCATCCCGTTCATACCGTGGATCACATTCTGGGTGATGCTACTGGTAGGCGGGCGGATCGGTTTCGGCGCCTTCGACGGCAATGGATACCCGGACACCATCGGCGTGATCGTGCTCGCACTTGTCAGCGCCGTGACCGCAGCGTGGGATGCGGGCCGGCCCGCTACAATGCCACGCAACAGCGCCATGGGGGCGCTCGCGGGCGTCGCGCTGAGTGTGATCCTCCCGGTGTGGGTCGGTGGCTACGTCTACTCCCTCTGGGCCGCACCCAGCTACGAAACGTCGTCCGTTACCAAGACAGAAACCGCTATTGCCGAGCAGGAGGCCGCAAAAGCGGTCGACGCCAGCATTTTCCCGGACGTTGCCTCCGGCAACAGGTTTCGTCACCGGGTACACTTCGGCGGAGACTGGTCGTTGGAAGCGAACGAGGCACCGCCCCACGGAAAGGCGCGCATCGTAGGCACAGTCACCTACCAGGGCGAGCCGGCGTCGGGTGTGGTGCTCGATGTCACCCTGGACGGACATTATCGGGCCCGTAATCTGCGCACCGATGAACAGGGCCGGTTCGCGCTCTCTCTGCCGGCGGGATTGTACGAGCTCAACACGATTGTCATCCGACGGTGGAGGGGGAAACCCACGAACGGGCGCTTCGTCGTCATATCGGGGCGCGAGCCCCGCTACGACGTGCCCTATCACGGCACCCACGCGATGCCCGACGAACCACTGACGGTCGAAGCAACGACTCAGCAAACCGAACCCGTGGTTCACCTCCGCATTCAACCGGCGCTGACACCCGAGTGGCCACCCCGCGACGGCGAACCACCGAAGGCTGACGATACCGACCATATCCGGTGGTCACCTGCCGAGGACGCATCACGCTATCTCGTGCGTTTCAGCGAGGTCAGAATCAAAGGGAACAGGCAGGGCTCGACACCTGTTGCCTACTATCCAGTGGACAACGGCACTGAGCTGCCACTGGCACGGGTCGGCACGGCCCCCGACGCGAACGCGAACAACCGTTACAAAGTGGAAATATACGCCTTCGACGAACAGGATCGCCTGATCACCCAGACGGCCGACTCCTTTGCGTTCGACGAACACAATTTCGTATTGGATGGCAAAACCCTAGTGGAAGAACGAGGGTCCCTATCGAACCGACTCGAGCACGACGCCGAGTACTGGGAGGGATTGCACGACAACCGCAAGCGCCTCGACGCGGCGGAAACCCTCATCGAGGAATCGCTCTTCGACACGGCGACGGTGCTGCTCGACCGGGTGGACCCGCAATACGGGGCAGCTGGTGAAGCCGCCCGCATGCGAGGCTATCTTCACGCGAGCCAGGGACAGTGCGAACAAGCCGAGCACTGGTTCGCACAGGCGAAACGCGCCGATCCGGAAATCTGCATTTCCTCGTGCTACCGCGCGAAGTGCCCCGTCGAGGAGCCGGACGCGTGAAAGGCCCCGGTCGTGCCCGTGCGCATCAGCGGGCAACGACCGACTGCTCAGGCAAGCGCCGCCGAGGCGTAAACGCCGATCAACGACACGGCCCCGCCAACCAGCGCGATAAACGTCAGGGCCATGCCGAATACGCGAAAGCGGTAGTTCTCGTCAGTCCGGCTCACGCCATAGGCATGGACGAGGCGCCCGACGACCAGGCATACGCCGAACCCGTGAACCAGCGCGCCGGGGCCGCCCGCTGCCTCCAGCATGAAGATGAGCAGCAACGTCAGGGGGACATACTCGGCGAAATTCGAGTGCACCCGCATTGCCCGGAGCAGTGTCTGGTTGCCGCCGTCGCCCACCGGAATGCGCAGTCGATGACGCAGTCGCAGCGTCCGCACGCTGAGGGCGACGAACAACAAGGCCAGAATGGCAGCGTAGAAAGGCGTGGTTGCCATGGTCACAGAGCGTCTCCGTTATTCGTTATTGCTCGTGCTCGGCGAGGCCGTGGCGAGGACGGCCCGGCCCCGAGGCGTGTCGATATGAGCGACCAGCTCAACACCACGACCGGCCGAGGCTCGCACAACGGAACAGGGTGCCGCCACGTCCAATGCCGTTATCACCTGCTCCACACGGCCCGGCTGCGGGTGGAAGATCTCCAGCGAGGCCAGCGACAGCCCCCGGTCCGGCAGCTTCGAAGCCGGGTGGTCCGGCGTCTGCCATTCGATGAGCACCGGCGCGGCACCGCCGAGCGGCAGAGCGCCGTCGTCCGCGACGGTGATCAGCCATTCGAGCGCGCCACGGGTGATGGGCTCGACGGCACCCAGTTCCTCTGGCGAGCGCGCCGCCGCAGCGTGAATGTCGGAGGTTCGCGCCACCCAGGCAGAAAGGGTCGGTGAAGCGGCCGGGTCGAGTCCATCCAGGCCGAACCAGCGTGCCCGCGTCGGCGCCGGTGCGCGGGGATCCGGCGCTATCACTTCCAGAAACGTCAGCCCATCGAGCCGCCAGAGCAGATTGTGCGTGCCCATTCGCGGGTGTTCGCCGCCGGCCTCCGGCGCCACGCCGAGCAAACGCTCGACGAAATCGGCACCGACTTCCAGCGCCGGCGCCGTCACCACGAGATGATCGAATACACAGCGCTCCACGCCTCCCTCCTCATTCGAAAAAACACGCGCGCCGCACGCTACCCCATGGGCACGTATTTCGGGTGAGACGCCACCCGCTCCAACCACTGCCCGATTGCAGGATAACCGGATAGCTCGAAACCGCCTTCATGGGCCACGTGTGTATAGCCATACAAGGCGATATCGGCCACGCTCAGCGTCTCCCCCACCAGGTAGGGCGTCCGCGCCAGCTGCTCCTCCATCACCGCCAGGGCCTTGTGCCCGCCTTCCTGCTTCGCCTCGTATTCCGCTTTGCGCGCCTCGGGCAGCCCGAGATAGCGGGCAATGAATCGTGCCCCCGCAATATACGGCTCGTGACCGTACTGCTCGAAGAACTGCAACTGAAGCACTTTGGCATAGAGATACGAATCCGCCGGCTCCAGCGCCGAACCCCGGGCCAGATAGTTCACGATGGCATTGGACTCGGACAGATGCCGCCCGTCATCGAGCTCCAGCAAGGGGATCTTGCCCACCGGGTTCTTCGCCAGAAACGCTTCAGTCCGCGTTTCCCCGGCCAGGACATCGACATTCACCCAGGCAAGATCGATGTCCAGCAGCGAGGCAACGAGCTTGATCTTGTAGCAGTTGCCGGAGTTCACATCGCCGTACAGCTTCACGGTCAAATCCCCCAGAATCGACGCGCACCTGCGCCATGACCTGCCTTGCGCATGCCCGCCACACTCAGCGAGCCGCCTCGATCAGGGCATCGAGATCACGGCCGACGATGGCATCGAGGTGTTCCGTGATCTTCTCCGCGGGCCAGTCCCACCAGGCGATTTCCAGCAGTGTCTCGATGGTCGCCTGGTCATAGCGGTACTTGACGACATCGGCAGGGTTGCCGCCCGCCACCGCATACGCGGGCACGTCCTTCGTGACCACCGCCTTGGAAGCAATTACCGCCCCGTCACCGATCCTGACCCCCGGCATGATGGTCACGTCGTAGCCGATCCACACGTCATTGCCGATCTCGGTGTCACCCTTGTTGGGCAGCTCCCCGAGCGTCGGCATGACTTTCTCCCACCCATTCCCGAAAATCTGGAATGGGTACGTGGAGAAGCCGGACGTCTTGTGGTTGGCGCCGTTCATGATGAACGTGACATCCCGGGCGATGGCACAGAACCGCCCGATCACCAGCCGATCGCCGATAACGGGGAAATGGTAGAGTACGTTCTCCTCGAACCGCTCCGGCCCCTTGGGGTCGTCGTAGTAGGTGTAATCCCCGACGATGATGTTCTCGCGGGTGACGTAGTTCTTGAGAAAACCCACCTGGGGAAAGCCCTTCATGGGTTCACGGTCATTCGGATCCGGTCCGATCAAGGCGAGCTCCTTATCATGGAATCGTTTGGTTCACGCCGGCAAGCAAACACGCCCACGCATTGTTGTGCCCCCGGGGCCAATGACCGCCGTGTCGTCAATCGGCCGTCAGCGTACACCGAATGGTCCCCCGTACGGCGCATTGTCCGGGCAGCTCAATAGACGGTCCTTTGCACCACCGCATGAACCAGGTATTCCCTGAAGCTGCGATGAACCGTCGCACTTGCCAGATCGACGAATGCGCGATCCCGGACATCTGCGTCCGGACACCAGAGCAACTGCGGCATGATCGAGCCATTTTCCTGCATGGGTAGCCCGGACACCACCCAGCAGTCACTCACACCCTCCCGCGTCAGTCGGACGTCCGTGCCATCGCTGCCCGTGTAGGCCCGCTCGAACGTCGCCGGCGTCACGGCATCACTGCTCACCTCGAACGGCACGACATCGGCGGCCGACAGCACGCTCAAAGGCGGAAAACCGTCATGCAGGCGCAGCAGGTCCGCATGAGCCGGGTCCATGGACACACCCACCCGGCGCTCCAGCGCACGCACCGCATCAACCGAAGCGCCAGAAGGCCAGTCCGGAACCCACCCGATCAGCCGCGCGAACACAGTCGGCCGAGGAAAGCGCTCGACCAACGCTCCAACATCCGCGTCCGCGAGCTTCGCCCTGAAATCGGCACGCCGTTCCGCAATGGCTGCTTGCCGGACCTCCGAGAGTCTATCGGCCACCCATCTGGCGCGCAGCCAATGGCCGGCGTCCCGATAGACCGTGGGCGACTCCATATGAAAGTCGATGAAGTGATACTCCGGGTACCCCGGCATGCCGTTCGGCGCCCAGAACAGCCTCTGATCGCCATACGAACTGTTCCCGAGCACCCACCACTCGGCGGTGTGTTCGACAGGCAGCTCCAGATAGTCCCGATCCGCATCGGCAAGGAAGAGAAGCTGCTTACCGTCATACACACCGTACCCGAGTAACTCAAGCGCCGCGTCATCCTCCTTGACGGGGCCCACTGCCGAGAGCCGCCCCAGCGCCAACTGCGGCAAGCCATTCGCGGCGTCGTACAGTCGTGCCAACGACGCTGGCAATACGCCCAGACGGGATTCGGCAGCGCGAATCGCTTCCGGCGTCGCCGGTCGCGGTGTGGCGGCATCGCCACTTACCGCGTCGACAAGCTCCGAAAGCGACATCGCCTCGGCGGCCGCCTCGAGCTCCTGTCGTTCGTGCTGAACCCTGGCCTGAACGGCCGTGTCAGGACTGGCTTCGGGTAATGTGGCAAACAGGGGCATGAAGCCCGTCGCGACGGCAAGACCGGCCACCGGTACCGCAACGAGAATGGCAAACACCCCGCCGATCAATGCGCCGTGCCAGCGTGGGAGACGCCGCATGGTCACGAGCGCCAGCACTTCCCTGGCATCGGTCAACCGACCGCGGGCATCGTCGGCTTCGCCGAACAGCGCCTCCATGTGATCCAGGATCCCCCGGATGGCCATACCCGATTCCGCGGACCGACTGTCCTGCGGCACCTCAACGGCGGCGACCGCGCGATTCATTCTGATCATCCGAGGTATCAGCAGGAGCTGGAAAAGCGCGAGCGCAGGCAGAATCCAGAACTCGAGAGCCACCCCCACCGCGACTGCCAGTGCGACGCCGAGCACGAGAAACAGAATCTGCAGCTTTACCCACCGGGCCGGCAGCAGCGCGCGCACCACGTGTGATCCATCGAGCGGCGGTATCGGCAGCACGTTCAGATAGTTTACGAACAGCAGCGCCCAAGCGAGGGATGTCATCCAGCCAGGCGCACTTTGCAGACCCGCACCCATGAACAGCCACGCGGCCAACGCCCACCCCAGCACAATGCCCGGTAGCGGCCCCGCCAGACTGACCCAGGCGCGTTTGGCGGGGTCCGGGCTATTCTCGTGGCCGATGGTGACGCCGCCAAGCAGTGGCAGGAACGTGATATGCGCGCTGCGATACCCGAAAGCACGCATCGCCACCCAGTGACCGAGCTCGTGAAACCCGATCACCCCGAGCAGTATCGCAGTGAGCTCGAACCCCAGTACCGGCGTACCAATGGCCAGAGACAACAACGCGCTGACCAGGAACAGAATCGTTTCGTGCCTTCTCGACGGCGACAGCGACTTCTGGCGCTCAAACTGCGGCCATAACAATGCCAGCAGCGCCGCCGGCTTACTGGTCGACTTCTGCGGCGCCACCGGTCGGCGATGTAAAGCAACGAGAATCCGAAGCCCGAAGCCAAGCGAAGGGCGCGCAATACCGTCCGAGACCTGCAGCCGGCCACGCTCTATCAGCCGCTCCCGCAAACGCCGCTGCCAGGCACCCGCAAACTCCCGCACGCACGCCACGTCCCCCGAGCAGCGATCCACTTCTACACCCTGCTCGGCGACGAACGCCGCATGCAGTTCCACGAGCCCCCGGAACTCATCCGCTGCAACGGTGCGGGCAGGCGTCGCGAGGTCATCGATGACCTGGAAAAACGGATCCTCCACCTGCGTGACGACATACCGACCGTCTTCGAGACGCGTAGTGAAATAGACCAACGGCCGGCCGGCGCGGCCCGGATCCACCGGCGGCAGAACCCACGCAATGACCCCGCTCGCCCGATGACAGAATGCGGCCTGCAGCTGAGACGGGTTCCGCTCGCGCGGCTCGAACGTATTCAGAACCCAGACCGGCTCCTCGAAGCCCAGCGCCTCCAGCTCCGCCTTGGCATCCTCGAACATCCCACGGAATCCGGCGGGCGACTGAACGTCCTGCCCCAGCACTCGCGCCCTGGTGATCGGGAAGGCAATGGATGTCGAGACTCGGGTGATCGTATACCAATTTTCGAAATAACTCGGGCCGATCCCGTTGCCATGCCTTGAGGGTCT